>JAJZOA010000367.1 GCA_021852225.1 Planctomycetota bacterium | reverse complement strand
CTTGTGGATGATTGCAGTTATAAGGAAATTGCGGCACGCATGGGTGTGACACCGGCGGTGGTGGAAATGCGGTTGTTTCGGGCACGGCAGAAATTGCGTCAACTGCTGATCGCCGGAACATTCAATAGTTAGTTGTTGAACCCTGTGAAACCCGTCAACATACGGAGTAAAAAATTATGGCTCTCTTTTCACATTTTGAAGAATTGAATAGTCCCGTTGGTCGCGTGGCGGGTGTCCATGATCCGGATATGGCTATGGACATGCTGGTCGATGATGAATTGTCCGAGGATCGTCGGCGAGAATTGCTGAAATCCATTGAGGAAGAGCCGGATGGCTGGCGAACCTTGTCATTGCTTTTTCTGTCCCGGCAGGTGGAGCGGCGAGCCGTGCGGGAGATGCTCCTGGGCGGGCAGGCGGCGCGGTTGGCGACCATTTATCGCATTGACTGGCTGCGCGTGGCGGCAATGGTCATGATTACGGCGGGAATTTTTGGCGCGGGTGGACTTTATCTGGGGCGGGGCGGCACGGAGATGGTTCGGCCAGTGACAGTCCGCGGTGGGAATCCGCAGGTCGCCGTGGCACCTGCGCCACGGCCACAGCCGGGCACAATTCAATATATCACGCCCGGCTTGCCGCCTGGTTTTGGTACGCGGGAGCCATCTTCTGTCGGCCTTTCTTCATTTAACCCCGCAGATGTGCGGACAACGGCCTATTCGGAGCCCGACCACATTGTGCTGGTACCGGAAGGTCCCGGCGATGTCATGGCCTATCCTGTGGTTCCGGTCAATGGTAAAAAGCATACGATTTATTGACCTCTGGAGTTTGTCGCGGAAATACCATGGTTCACAAGCACACATTTAGAAATCTTATCGCCGCCGCGATGGCATGTTGCGTCGTGACTGTGGGCAGCGGCTATGCCGTGCGTGCGGCCACCGTGGTTACCTCCACCACGGTGGCTGCCGCTCCGGCGACCGGGTTGCAATCCGTATCGGCGGCACCACAGAGACCGCGCTGGCTGGGCGTGTCAATGGAAAAAATTCCGCCAATATTCAGTCGGCTTTTAGGTCTCGCGCCGCAACAGGGCTTGCTGGTTATTCAAGTAATTCCCAACAGTCCGGCGTTTAAGGCCCATCTGGAACCCGGTGATCTGCTGGTAACACTTGACGGTAAAGCGCTGGAGAATCCCTTTGAGTTGATTCGCAAGGAAAATCGCACGGGTGCCATAGCGCCTAAGCTCACGATCACATTGATTCGTGATGGAATGCGCAAAACTGTTGTGGTTACTCCGATGACGCGCCCGCGGCATCTGATATTTTTTTTCAATCGGCGTCCGGAGCCTGCCGGTGTGTTGCCGACAGGCGCTGTACCGCCGCATGATATACAGACGACCAGCCTCATAACTGTCGGACCGGGGGTTAAACTTCATATTCCCGCCATGGCCGTGCCATCACGCGCTGATGGTCGTCCTGATTTATTTACCGTCAGACAATGGCTCGGCCAACATGGCACGCGGCACCTGGAAATTCTCTGGCGATCCCGCGCTTATGAAATTCAGCCGGGCAGCCTGAAAAAACTTCCTCCGCCGGTTCAGGCGGTGGCTCGGTTGATTTTGCGCGGTCATGCGCAGTTTATAGCGCCGGCCCCGTCGCGGAGAATGCTGATTCAGCAGCGAATTACCGAGATCAAAGCGTTGATTCAGCGATTACAAACTCGCGAGAAAATCTTGGAAGCGCAATCGGCCGCAGTGAAATGAACCACGCGGCACCCGTATTGCCAGCCGGTGAATTGCCTCCCGGAATGTTGGTGCACAGAGCACGGAAAAAATAACCTGGCTTTTGGGGTCATGGTGTTTGCATACGGGAGACATGGGTATGGCCGGCATCCGATACGGTCACGCCGGTTTCCATGTCGCCGGCGCGCGTAAGATCCTCATGGCCGTTACGCTGCTCTCGGTGGTCTTGACGCTTGGCGCATGCGCCCATGCGCCGGTTTCTTCAACATTTTACAGCCAACACAAACAAAACCTGCTGCGAACGCTGACCAATATCTCCGCTTCCACACGGTCAAGAGAAAAAGCCGATCGGAAATTACTGCAATTCATGCCGCCGGATAATCCGATGCGTCTGACGGCATTAATGACGGTGATACAGGGCTATGGACAGAGACCGGCGATGAAAATCTACGCCATGGATCAGCTTCTGGCGGCGGATAAGCCTCTTGCTGTTGCCGTGTTGGCCGGGCAGATTCCACGTTTTCAACATTGGCGGGTGTTGATTCACGCTTGCCATTTATCGGTAGATATCGGCGACCAGGCGATGGTCGATCCGCTGATACTTTCATTGGATCGGCCCGCCCGACGCTTTACGTTAGCAAAGCGCCCAGAATCTCAGGCCATACGTGAACTGACCGACCGTAGTGTGCGGAATTGTCTGACCCGTAAGCTTGATTGCGGCCACGTTCTGGCCGTCCGGCTGGCGGCACTTCATCTGCTATATCACTTGCTGCGCCCCGAACAGTTCTACGCTCTGGCGGTGGCGCACCGGAAATACTCCGATTCGATGCTTCTGGCCATACGTTGGTATGCCCATAAATTTTGCTACGTTCCGCATACTGCGCCACAGGTGGCCTGGATTGAGGAACTTCATGACGGTCCGCTTTCCACGCTTGCGCGGGCGGCTCAATCGCATGTTCGATGGTTGCCGCGCGCCGGTCAACCGCGGCATGCCACGATGCGGCATAAACATTTTGATCACGGTGGCACACCTGCGTCGATGGGGGCCAGCGCGACGGACTGCGGCAAGGTGCTTCATAAAGAGGGTATCGGCCCAAGCTGCATGCCCAATGGTATTCCTCCCTGTTTCATGGGCCTTCTGGCCGTATTGGCCGATCCGCAAGCGTATCCGCCGTCGGGCGAACTGCTTCATGGCGTTACGCGGGACTATTACGCCCATCGGCACATCCGGCGACCCGGACCGTACCCCGGGTCACCGGATAATCCGGATTCATCGTTGGCGGCCAATGTCGGAAAGTTGTCATACTGTGATTATTTGACCGTGCGAACCATCTATGCCGCCCTTCAACACAGTCATTTCCGCTCTGAGGTCATGAATGTGGGGAGGAAATCACGGCAGAACCGGCAATCGGAAGAAGGGGGATTGATTGCATTGGAGGCCTCGGGCGGCCCAATGGCCGCGCCGGAATCGCCGACATTACATCTGAAACTTTATCCATCGTTGAGGCAGATTAATAATGGCGTTTATGTCACCGGCCCGCAACTGCTTTTAGATACACCCACGGGCCTGGCGCAGTTCGTTTTTCATTTCCAACAAACCGATAATCAAAGGTATGCCGGACCGGTACGCGTTGGATCAATCATCAACCGCACCGTTAATGCAACCTGCGTGTCCTGCCGCAACGGGTGTTCTTATTCATGTCGGTGATCAATACCTTTGGTTGCCAACGCCCGCTGAAATACCGCAGTCCCAAGTTCCGCCTTGCGCCATGCGTTATGGAGCGAGTTTCTCAATCCAGACCGGCGGCGGTTCGATGACATCAGCGGGACGACCACCGGCATCTTTGGC
>JAJZOA010000203.1 GCA_021852225.1 Planctomycetota bacterium | reverse complement strand
AACTGTCGCCCAGATGGGATAGTTGAGAAAGCGAAGGCGGAAATCGTCAATTTGAATCGCGGATTTATGGCGCGGTGATCAGGTGAAGCGTGGAGCGATGTTGGATGCCGGATGGCTTTGCGCCGGTGGATTGGCGATGGCTTGGCATGATGTATTGCCGGGTGGGCGAAAAATCGGCGGCCAGCCATGCTCGCACATTCGCGCGTGTGTCGACCGACTGGCTCGCCAGCCAATCGCTGAAATCGAGTGATTGCGGATGCGGGCCGCTGGTCCAGATTGCGCCGTGCCGGAATACAACCGTGCTGTGTTGCGAGGGCGGATACAACGGATCGTGGGCCAAATTGCGCCCGCGAAGGTCCGCCGGCGTAAGAACCATCGCGCGAAGTTTCAACCGCCAGGCTTGCCGGAATGTGGTCACAGCCTGACCGGGTGCAATGGCCAACTGAACGTCCGCCCCGCTGCGGCCAATGCCGATGGTGCCCTTGATTGCGAACCAGCGGTTGGCGGAAATCGCCACCGGCCAGGTGGAACCGGTGGCCAGCGAATAGATTTGGCCCCTGCGAAGATCGCGATAGACGCACAGCGTTCGCCTTAATCGCAGCGGACTTTCAATGCGCCGGTTGGACCAGCGGAATTGCGCAACCTGCAATTGCGTGGTGGACCGCAGGTAAAAAAGGCCCAGCAGACTAAGCATGGCCGTCGCCACAGTAAGCGTCAGTGTCAAACGTCTGAAAGTACGTTTTGGTCCGGCCGCCAGATAGCTTAAGCCGATAATCAGAAGCACAAGCGGGCCGCAAAAGACCGCCATCGCGAACCATGCCGTCGGTGCCGCCAGTTGTGGGAGACGCAAATGGCCGAGGCGACGCAGAATCAGTGGCGGCGTTGGCAGCGCGTACAATCGCCAGAGCGTTGATGTGATGCGCGATTCAGGCCCAATCGTTTGCCAGGCTAACCAGTGCAGCGATTGACCTTGTGTCGGTGGTCTTGCCCCGACGTACAGAATATTAACGCCAATTGCCAGAAGGCTTTCCAGGCGCTGGCGGCCAAGCAGCAACGCGGATTTGCGGCCAAGCAGCAACCACCGGCAGCCGGCAAAGCAAAGCGCCGGCGCCGAGCTTAGCTGACGGCGGCTGATGCGCATCACCGCGGGATATGGAAAAATGCCTGCCGCGCGCAACGTGGTGAATTGGCGGCCATCACCGGAAACCACGGCTATCTGCTGAATGCCCGGTCGGGAAATCGGCAGTTTAATATCTATCCGGTGCCAATGCCCTTCTGTTCCCGCCCGGCTCAATTTTATTTCCATCGGCCAGACGCCGGGTGTGAGATTTTTTTCCGAGGCAAATACCATGGGAACCAGACAATCGGGATTTTCGCGCAAGGGGCGACACCTGATAACCGGGCCGCCGCGGCGATCGCGCAAAAAAACCTGTAACGGCCTGCCGCTAAATTTTTTCGACGGCCGAATACGCAGACAGCTCCAATGGCCAGCCAAAGGGGCGGCATTGCAGGCAAGATTCACACGGGTTTGGCCGCGCGCCGGTCCCGTAGCCGCAAACAGAAACAAACTGATAACGGCCAGCGGCACCATTCCGCCGCTGCGGATGAAAAGTGTTCTGGCGGCTCTGCGCCAATTGCGAATGGCTGGAAAATTGCTACGGATGATGGTCATGGGGAATACTATATCCCCGGCCGGGAATTCTGCCGATCTATTTGGTTTTGTCCGTCAGCAGTTCCACGGCCTGTTTAAGGTTCAAAGTGCCTTCATAAATGGCCCGACCGACAATAATGCCTGCAAGGTTCAAATGCCGCAGAGCCTTGATGTGATCCAGTGTTCCAATGCCGCCGGAATGAATCACCGGCACAGTCGCAGTTTCCTTAAGCAGTGCTTCGGTGGCCGCGATGTTCGGACCGGCCAGCGTGCCATCGCGGCTGATATCGGTGTAAATAATTGCGGCCAGTGGCCATTTGGCGACGCCGCGCGCCACCTCCAGGGCGGTCGGTGAATTCTGACTTGCGGCCGTCCAGCCATGGGTGGCCACATGGCCATTGCGGGCATCTAAGCCAAGAACCAGACGGTTTTTGAAGCGGGCATCGCTGGCCATGGCGGCGAACCAGTCTTTATCAGAAATGGCACGGGTGCCCAGAATCAACCGCTGCGCACCAATGGCTAGCAGATATTCCATGACTTCTTCATTGCGCACGCCGCCACCCACTTCCACCTGAAGGGTTGTGGAACGGATAATTTTTTCAATAATGTCCAGATTATGCGCGCGGCCATCACGGGCACCGTCCAGGTCCACCACATGCAGCCAGTGGCAGCCGGCGTCCGCAAATGCTTTGGCGGTATCCACCGGGTCTACGCCGTAGGTCGTCTGGTGCTGATAGTCGCCACGTAAAAGGCGCACAACTTTGCCGTTGCGTAAATCAATTGCGGGTATCAGTTCAATTGCCATTCGATCGTTTCTATTTTAAAAGGACGCAAAATTTCGCAGGATCGCCCGTCCCACCAATTGGCTTTTTTCCGGGTGGAACTGGGTCGCATATACATTATTCCACGCGATGGCGGCGGTAAACCGCCCGCCGTAATCCGCCGTCGCGGCCACGGCCGCAGGTTCCTTCGGCCGCACAAAATAACTGTGTACAAAATAGACGTGGGCACCGCGCTGCAGGCCGGAAAACAGCGGGGTAGGGCGGTCCCATTCAAGCGCGTTCCAGCCCATGTGCGGAACTTTCAGGTGAAGCGGTGGGGAATCGACGGTGAATCGGACGCAATCGCCGGGAATAATGCCCAGGCCGGTATGTTCACCATCTTCAAAATCTTTTTCCATCAGCAATTGCATTCCCAGGCAGATGCCGAGCATCGGCCGGCCGGAACGGGCAAATTCCACCAGAGCCTGATCCAGGCCGGTCTGCCGGAGGGTCGCAATAGCATCGGCAAACGCCCCCACGCCGGGCAGAACAAGCTTGTCCGCCTGTCGCACCTGATCGGGCCGTTGAACAATGGCCGCGGGTTCCCCCAGCAGTTCAAAGGCCTTCTGCACACTGCGAAGATTGCCCATTCCATAATCAACAATTGCCAGCATTGGGGCGTTTAATCCATTCGCTTTTATTGTAACTGAATAGGGCTGATTCCACCGTCCATTATCAGCCCCCCCTCTCGGCTGAAACCACAGGCGGGTTTTATGCCATGGCGAACAGGCCCGCACCATCCGCCGGGCGAGTCGTGCCCCGATGGGCCGTCAGCGGCAACAAACGCCGCCAACCCGGAACCACCGCGCCTGACCATTGGGGGCTTGACCAACAGATGGTTGCCAAATGGCACAGGCCGGGGCCGGTGGGACCGCGGCGGAAATCGCTGAAGCCGCAGGCTTTGACCAATCAGCGAAGAATCACTATTTCCACTCGGCGGTCCAGTGCCAGGTTTGTACGCGACACAAGGTCATGCGAGCCGTAGCTGATGGCGCGCATCCAATGGCGGGAAATGCCATGCCGGGAGAGAAATGCTTCGACCGAGCGGGCACGGGCCAGCCCCAGTTCATAGTTGTTTTTGAACCGGTGATGGATCGGGCGGTTGTCGGTAAAGCCTTCAATGCGGATATAGCGGCCCGCGTAATGCCGTTTGATCATATACACAACATGCAGCAGGGCATGTGTGGACCGCGGCATCAGCCGGGCACTGCCGGAAGCGAACAATACATCGCTGGACAAAACAAACCGGTGCATTTCGCTGCGGCGATGACCCGCTAACCGACGGTGGCTTCCATGGTGGCTCCGCATGGCCATTGCGGACTGGCCATGACGGGTCTTGCCGCCGCTTTTGAAACCCGGCATGACGGTATTCATGCCACTGGCAGGCGCGGGCTGAGCTTGCGCGGCCTGTTGGGCCTGCTGAGCCTGCGCTTCTGCGGCGGCGGTGGCCGCCTGCTGCTGTTGAAGCTGCGTCTGGGCGGCGGTAAGGCTGGCCTTGGTTTGGGTCAATTGCTGTTGAAGCTGGGCATTCTGCTGCAGCAGTTGGGCGCGTTCGGTTTTAAGTTTTTCAGAGGCGCACCCGCCAGCGGAAACCACAAGCATGGCGGCCGCGAGGCCAATAGCAGACCAACGGATTTTTTTTGTCATGATAATAAGCTCCTGTCGTGCGGGGCATGGGAATGATCGTCCTGAAGCATTGCCGCCACGCCAAACAGACATTTTACTTGAACCGGTAGCCTTGGCAAGGGGGTGAGATTGGATTTTCCCGGACGTGGTGTGTGCCGCTCCAGCCAACCTGATAATCCGGCCAACCGACGCAGTTGACCGGGCACCGGCGGCAGGCCATGCCGTCTGGCCGGAATATCGAGTCATGTGCGAGGCACTGCTACCAGCGGCCAGTATGCACGTTGCGTGTGGGAACCATGACGATGTCAAACGGATATTTGGCGGAAAGTTGCGGAGCGGGCGCATGGAGGCGTGGAACAATGGGAATGCCGCCGCCCTGGGTGCCGGTTTGGCCGCTGGTAAAAATGTTATCCTGATCAACCCCCGCGTAGGGATTGGTTTCCCATGCGACATGGTCATCGGCAAAGCCGACATTTTGCCCGTCACCGTCATGATTTCCGGAATTAAAAACATAGTTGCCAAATTTATTGTGCAGCGGCTGGGTAACATCTCTGGCGTCTTTGCCAGGGGCATGCGGATCCTGCATGGGAGCCATATCGCACACAAGGGGTATGTTACTCAGATAATTTTCGTTCAAATTGGCGTTCCACCATGGTGCCGGCTTTCCGTTTATCCATGGAAATGCCATGGAATAGCTCTCGCCCTGCCCGTCCGGCAACCGGCCATTGTGACCCATGCCGAAATTAAGGTAATAACGCGCCTTGTTTTGGGAAGTAGTCTCAAACAGGGCCGATGGCTGAACGGCGGACGGGTCTGCCGGGCAGATAAAGCTTTCGGCCGTTACGCCGCCGTCAATTATCAACAGCCACAGGCTGGCCAGGGGCGATCCGGCGAGGGAATTGGCCGCCCGCCCGCCGTTTGTTTGATGCGCAAGTAATCCGCTTTCAGGATCAATCGTTCCCAGGGCGGTGGGCGTACCCCGCAGCGGGTCGATTCCGTTGACAAATGTGGCTCCGGCGGGCTTTACACTCGGAAGGCAGCCATTGTAGCTTTGCGCATAGATAACCATTGACTGGATGATTCCGCGAATATTGGCGGAACATATAGCCCTTCGCGGAAGGCCGCCATTGCCGTCAAGTCGCGACAGCGCAGGCCCCAGAATGGCGGCGAGGATGGCGGCCACAATTACCAACATGGCCGCTTCCAGACGGGTCATTCCAAGAAATTTTGTCGGCATACTCATGACAAACTCACACTCATTCCACCTGGGGTCTTTACCCGCAGCTAACCCGCGATGTAGGCGGCAGCAAAAAACAGCACCACCGGAGTAAACAGAAGAAAAGCGCATATCAGCAGCAAAAACGAATCCCAAGTCAACAACTTTGGCGGTTGGTCCGCGGGCCGCCCGGCCCCGCACCGCTTTCGTACGCCCAGCAGGGCGCTTAATGTAATAAACGGCAACCCGATGATCAGCAGAACAGCGGCCGTCGCGCCGGCCATTCCCAGTACAAGGTGCAATTCGGTAAACGCAACGGATGATTTCGGCATAAAATTTGTGATTACACAGGCCGCCAGAATAACGATCAATATAAGCTGAAAAATGGCGGCAATGCCGTTAAAACCGATTTTCAGGACCTTACCGCCCAGCCGAGGTTTATTTGCAATTACGTCAGGATGTTCTGGATCGTTGGACACCGAATACATCTACTCCTTTGCGCGGGCCAGGCTCGGCAAAAATAACGTAAAAAAAAGTGCTGTGCCCGCGATCGACACGATCACATAAACGCCATATTGCCGCCAGTTGCCACGGGTAAGCACAACGCTGGCCGCCACGTACAAGAAATCAAATATCAACAGGAACAGTCCAAATACAAGTAAAAATGCCGGTACAATGTTGGGGATGGAATAACTTTGCGCGATTATGCTGGCCAACATTAATGCCGCAAAGCTCAGCAGAAATACGGCAAACTGGCACACATCGAAACCTGTTTGCTCACGGTCGAACATTTTTGCCAGTAACTTCATGAATTGCTCCCGGTGGCCTGCAAGAATGAATGAAGGACGCAAATGAGATTATACCGCCGCGCTGTCGGCAGGTGAAGCGGAATGGGGGCTGCATCGCGCGGACCCTGACAGCAGTTGACCGCACATGAGGAAAATCAGGAAGACATATCCGCCAGGTCCCCAGTGCAGTTTTTCACGGAATTCACGGCATCTTCGGCGAACTCCGTTAAGCTGCCGCGCCAATTATCTCTCTCGTCCATCGCTATAGCTTGTTATGGCCGACCTGATTACTTCCACTTACGCCCAACAGGCCGTGCCCGCTCTGGCCGCGGTTAATTCCTCAACTCTGGCATCCTGTCTGTCCGCGGCTTCCGGCATGATCCGGCGCTATTGCCGCCGGAATTTCATACCAACCCGTTACATTGAATTGCACGACGCCACCGGCGAACTGTTTCTTATGCTTCGCCAAGCGCCTGTTCTGGGTATCAATTCTCTTACACTGTTTCCCGACACATCCAACCCGATTGTCATGACCGCGGATCAACTTGATATTCGACCCCAGGTCGGACGAATTTCCATTAAACCCGAAGTTGCCGCCGGTTTTTCGGGCTTTCCATGGATCGGCGGCGGTCTGCTCGGAACACGCGGCATGGGATTTTCTGTCTGGCCACTTAATGCGATTCAGGTGGATTACAATGCCGGATATGGATTCATCACGCAAAGCTCAGCCCCCATTGCCGCAGGAAATTCAACTGTAACTCCAGCCGCCATGACCGGTCAGACTCCCGCGGATGATCTATCCCCCTGGGCGATTGCACCCGGCACCATTCTGACACTGGATGCCGGCAATGCCGGTGCCGAATCGGCAACAGTCCTGACCGCTTCACCAACAGCGTTCACCGCCAGCTTCGCCAATGCGCATGGGGCCGGTTGCCAGATCCTTGGGTGGCAGATTCCGGACGACCTGCAACTTGCCTGCGCCCTGCTGGTGGGCAATATGATCAACCAGCCCGACCTTACCAAACTGCGCGAATCCATGGGAAAAACCGTTGGTTACGAATATGTGGTGCGCAACGGCGACTTGCTGTTTACACCTGAGATTCTGAATCTGCTTTCACGCTATCGGGATATTGTAGTATGACCCTGGCCCTTCTTTGCACACATCAGGTAACGCTCCTTCGCGCGGTGCAGTCGCCCGGGCCCAACGGCGAAGTGGTTCGCCAATGGCAAACCCAGGTGGCGCAAATTCCCGCAGCTGTGCTGGCTTTTCGCGCCCGGCCGGAAAATACGTTTTTGCGCCGCGGAATGGCCGTTACCCACGTGGTGTTAACACCGCAAAACATCGGGGCGCTTCTTGGCGACCGGCTGTTTGATGGCAACCTGTACTATCTGGTCCATTTTGTCGCCAATCTGGGGGATCGCGGCCGAAGCTGGGCGGTTTATTGCCAGTTGCATGAGCCACAGGATCCCGCTTCATGATGAGGCTGTTGGCTATTCTGGACACGTCCCAACAGCGGTCAGGATACTGGTCCGTCGGCGGCCCGCGTTGGAAAATATGGCCGCCCCGTGTCGCAATCGACTCATCATAATGATGGACATATCTTATGCAATCTCTTGTTCAAGCCGTTATCGCCCGTATTTCGGCGGATGCCCTGTTGGCCGGTCTGGTCGGTCAGGCGGCCACCAGCGTATACCTTTCGCGCGCGCCGGAGGCAGCCGCGCTTCCTTTTATAATTCTGCAAACCGCCGCCGCGGGCACCACAGCTCACGATTTTCCCGGTTCGCGCATCACCCATGTCACGCTGCATATCACGTGTGTGGCCGGTTCACTGGCGGTCGCATTTGCCATGGCCCAGCGCGTGGTGGATCTGCTGGACCAGTCTACCTTGTCACTGGCCAGCGGCACCATGCTTGGCGCGGCGGAAATTTACCCGCCGCAGCCGCAGCTTGCCGGTACCGGTGCCGCGGGGACGGAAGTGTATCGGGTTCGAGGCGGCTTTTCTTTTACTGTGTACACCGCGCCGGGCAGTTAATTGTGACTGGCTTGTTCCATTTATCAGGAGGTTACAATGGCAAACCCGCAACCCATTTCCGGCCTTGGCGCAAGCGTCATACTGCCATCCGGAATAACCGCCAATATTTATGACGCCCAGCTTCAGGAAGAATTTCATGAAGCAGATTCCCAGGCCTTCGTGGATAACGGCTAGGGCAACGGAACTCTAACCGGCCAACGGCTTGGCGGAGCCATTGTCGGCTGGCTTACCGATTATGACCCCGGAATTGGTTCCATACATTCGGGCGTGGCCATCAGCTTTACCGCAGCCAACGGCTGTGTCATCAGCGGCAATTTCAATATTACCGCGTTTCGCATACGTCTGCGTGTGGGTCAGGTAAGCTTGTTTACGGCAAACATAAGCTCGGTCGGCCAATACACAAAAGTCTGGCTTAATTCCTGAACCCGCACACACCAAACAGACTGGAGAACATCATGGCACATTCCCACGGCGGCTATTTTGGTGATATTCAAGAGCAGGATTTTCAACATGCGCCTTCAGCGGAAAATCAGTCGCCGCGCCGTTCCGCGGCCGGAAATTCCTCCGCGGATATTCACAGCGCCGCAATGGTTAGAAAAATGCTGGAACTGCTTGAAGAACAAAGTGCCGCCGCACAACGGCCGCGCCATGGTCAACTGCCCGATGCCATCCTGGTCGATCCGCTTTCCGTGGCCGGCAGCGCGGGCGAAAATCCGGCGGTGGGCGGCGGTGCGGCCGGTCATCAGGCCGCGCAACCATGGAACCAGTTGCTTGCCTTGGGCCGCAGGTTGCTGGCTCATCTGGAAACGGGAATACGGAATCCCTTTGAATTTCTGCCGTAATTCAGCCGATTTTCGCTGCGCTGGCCGAGCGATTGGCGGTATGAATCAGTTACTGCGGCGGTGGATTCTGATTCGTCGCGGGTGGCATTGTGGTGATGGACATTGTCTGATGGCCGCTGCTGGCACCAAGTTCAATCAGCAGGCCAACGGCCGGATTGACCATGGCCGGCGCTGAACCCCAGCCAGTGGGTGCCAGAAGGCCCGCGCCGGGAAAACTATCGGTTTGTCGCAGATGCCAGCCCGCCGCATCTACCCAACTGGCGCTGGCCATTGGGGAAAGCAGCGGTCGGAGCCTGTTTAACGGCGGCAGGGGATTGGCAAGCGGCTGGGCCAGATGCAGGTATGAGCCAGCCATGGCCAGAACCTGCGTCACCATGTTGTATCCTTGGGGAAGCAGTGCCCCCTGGTCTTCATAACCGACCGCTTCAATTGCCTGCGTGGGCAGGTTCAGGTTAGCCATGGCCGTGCGAAAATCGGCATCGGTGGTAATCGGTTTGCCCGGATGTTTCAGGGCATCGGCAATGCTGGCGGGATTCAGCGAAAAATAGAAGGTATTGCCATCCAATGCCCAGGCCGGAGACACCGGACTTTTTGGCGAATGAAGGTAATAGATCGTGACTTTGCCCACCGTGAGGTTGCGCATCACCGCGGCGGCATGTTTAATGCCATGCTGTTCAAGCTGGGCGTTAATTCCCATCAGCGCCAGCGGCGCGGCTATTACAATGGCATTGGCCAGTCGCGTAGGATGCCGCAGCTTGTTCACCATTAAAAAGCCAAGAGTCGGATTCGCCGCCCGCGCCGGTGTGTAGAAAAGCCAGTGCGAACCGAAGGAGGCCAGAACATCTTTGCGAAGGCTTATGCCGGTCATGGAGGCCACTTGTGAAAGCGTCTGCTTTACCACCGCACGCTGGCCGTACAGGTCTGCCGAAGCCATGGCAAAGCCGTACAATTTGGGCATCGCAAAGTGTACCACGGTCATGGATGTGGCACCCGCCGGCACCCGGGCCAGCAGGGCATGAACCGCCTTGCCATGCGATGGCCGTGAATTCCGCATCCCCAGAAATGCGCCATCCTGCCAATGGCCGTCCACCAGACCGCCCCCTTCGGAAAAGGCCTTGTAGCCGCCCAGCGAAAACTCTGCTTTTACCTTCTTCCAATAGCTCTTGATTGCCGGATTGTCACCGGTATAGGCGTCCTCGGCCGCCAGCAGTCCGGTCAGATCTGCATACACCGCATAGCCGCCCGTGGCGGGTAACTGTTCGATGGTGGCACGGTATTTGGCATCCGTTACCAATCTGCGACCGCGGCCGTTTAATGCCGTCCGCATCTTTCCGCGGGCATTGGTAAACAGATAGCAGATTGAACCTGAGCGGCCACATACCCCGGCAGCGCCGGCGGGCAGGATTGTGGCCATTTGGCTCCGCATCGCCGCGAGCACGGCCTTTCCATCCGGGCCGGCGTCAATTAAAAGTGCGGTACTCAGACCGGCATCGGCTTTTGCGGCCGGCAGGCAATAAAATGCCCAGGGATGCCGGGCCAGAAGTGATATATCTTTTTGAATCAAGGCCTGCGATGTTGCGGTTACCGGCAGCGCGGAGTGATGCCACGCGGCGCTTTTCAACAATGCGGGCAGTCCGTCCGCCAGAAAAGCCGCAAAATGAGACCGTTTAAGGAACTGCGCCAGTGTCGATTTTGCATAGCCCGGCCAATGTGCGGGCGAACCGTTCCAGCCCATGTAAAACAAAACACCAGCCGGAATGCGATTGGCCAGCGGTGCTTGCGCAGCTACATCCAAATGAACCACAGCGCGACCGGCCGCCGCAGTCAATAAGCCCACCAGAACAAAAGCGACGCTGAAAATTCGGGTACGGAATGAAGATTGACAGTTCATGAAAAATTCCTGAAAAGCAGTTCGATAGCCACTGGTTATTCCACAGCCGGCTCCGCAGCGCGGGCCAGTTTGCCGGAATAACCGAAAATCGAGTTTACCGGTTTTGCCGACGGGGGGAAAGTTGGATGGGGGCGTGACCGCTTTTACCGGGAAGGGAAAATATTGCATAGATAACTTCAGCTCCGGCGGCCCGCTTGGCAGCAGTGGTGGTAACGTCGGAATTGGCATCAGTAAGGAAACGTACTCCGCGGGCGGCCGAGTCTTGTTTCAGCGCGGGTCAATGGCTCGCTGATCTTGCGGTGCCGCGGGCTTGGATCGAATTGATCTCCTGTGGATATATCGCCTGCAAACGCGATGCGGCTTTTCAACAGTGATGCGGTCATGGCGCGAACCAGCTGTTTTTCTGCGGGAATTATGACCCCCCGCAGTCCGCACGGCCAGGGCCAGATAGAGGCAATCGTAAATGCGCCAATCCGTTCGCATTGCCAGTTGCATCGCGGATGCGATCAAATCAGCAACCGGTATTTTCATCAGCGGCAGGCTTTCCGTATCCGTCAGCAGGTCTATCGCTTGTGGATTGTGATTTCCTCCCGAAGGCACCGCTTCCGTATAACCCTGGCGATTTCAACGATAATAGAATCGGGGGCATAAACCTGGCGTTGCGGGAACGGGTTGTTCGCGCAAGCGTGGCATGTTCTTCCGAAAACAATGCCGCCGCGACCATGCTGGCGTCAATAATCAGCGTTTTCATTTGAAGGGCGCGCCAATTACCAGAGACGCCAGGCAAATGAACACCCCCCAACGCCCGCCCGCCATTGACAGATTGGCAAAATAACGCACACTGTTATGAATGCATTTGATTCAGATGGCCGTTGGCGCATTTGTGGCGACGTATGTGTTATCGCGGCTGATGGGCCACATGGCGCTGCGGCCATGGCGAAAAAGCGCGGGGCAGCATTGGACGCAGCGGGCGAACCTGCTTTTTCCGGCGCGTGTCACAGCGACACTTTGCCTGCTTATTCTGCCGGTGGATATTTATCTGGCGATGAAATGGTACTGTCTGCAACGCCCAATGTCACATACATTGGGTACAGGCCTTATCTGGCTGATTCTTTTCTGTGCTTTTGCAGGGTCGTTTCTGGCCCAAGAATCGTTTTTACGGAAAATTTACCCGGAATTAAATTTCGGACTTTTTGTTCGCACGGTTTTTGCCAACCTGCTGCTGCGCGGCGGACTGATTCTTGTTCTGTGCGTGACGATTTTGACCATGCCGTCAGTTTTCAGCCTCCGGACCTGGCTGCAAGCCGCCGGGGCACTGGCTGTTCTGCTGGCCATGCAATATGGCCTTTCAAGGCAGATTCTTGTCTGGTTGCGGCTGTTCAAACCGGCTGATGAACATCTGCAGAAACTGGTGGCGGATACCGCCGGATGCATGAGGGTGACGGTTTCAAAGGTCTGGATTTCGCAATCCGTTCTGGCCAGTGCGTATGCGCTGCCGGTCACAAAGGAGCTTATATTCACCCGCGAGCTTTTGCGGCAATTAAACGATGACCAGATTGCCGCCGTTTGTGCCCACGAATTGGGGCATCTGACGGAATCCCGTGCAGTGCGTCTGGCGCGACAAATGAACGCACTGCTTTTCTATCCACTGGTGTTCATAAACCCCGTGACGAGTCTGATGCACAACGATTTCCTGTTTCCAGTGATCTGGGTGACTCTGGCGCTGGGAATAAAAATCTTAATGGCACGCCTGGGCCGGCGCATGGAAGTGCGGGCCGATGCGATTGCCCGCGCCCAGCAGGTTCAGCCCGCGGTTTATGCCCGCGCTCTGGAACAGATTTATCAGGTCAATCAAATGCCGGCCTGCATGGGGCGGCGAAAAGCCGTCCACCCGAACCTGTACGACCGCATGATTGCCGCCGGAGTTACCCCGGATTACGCCAAGCCGCGCCCGCCACGGGGGAATACCGTGTGGGGCCTGATTTTGTCTGCCGCGTTAGGCATATTGGTTGTACTGAATCTTCTGCAGGTTGATTCCCCCCGCGTTCCCGACAGCATTCGGCAGTACCGGCAATGGCTGCGGAACCATCCTGATTACCGCTCCGCCCCGGACCTGCGCCACGGACCCTCCGACGGACCGATTCAAAATATTCCCCTGGCGCCGGCACCGGACAACGGCGGTACCGACCGCTTACAAAGAATTTTATTTTTTCAGTTGCGGGCTTGCCCCGCGTTGCACTATTGTTGGCGACCAATGAAAGGAAATTGCCTATGAACTCGCCAGAATTTGCCTGCCTTAAGCCGGAAACCATAAAAATTATTGAGAAGATACAGGGTTACCGCGACCCGGACGAGGCTTTGGCGGCGAATCCCGGGATCTCGCCTGCCGCATTAAGAGAGGCGATGGAGGATTTCGAAAAAAATCTGCCGGAAATTACCCGGTTGCGTGATAGCCAGCTGACCGAGGCGCGGAAACCCGAAAGTAAAGAGCTTAAAAGATCGCCGCGCGACTCCACGGGATATCAAATTAAAATTACGCTCGCACGCAGCAAACCGCCGATCTGGCGCAGGGTGGTGGTGCCGGCGAAAATTAATCTTGAAGACCTTAGCGATGTGATTCTGGCTGTCATGGGTTGGGCCGGCGGCCACCTGCACGGGTTTGAAATTGGCGGCGAAGTGTACGATGGCCTTTTTCCGGATGGCTCGGAACCGGATGAAAAAATTGGACTACCCGCCTGGAAATCCACTTTATGTGAGGAGGTCCCGGCGGCCAAAATGAAATTCCGATACGAATATGACTTTGGCGACGGCTGGACCCACGAACTGCTGGTGGAAAAAATTATTCCCGCATCGGAAAAGTCGGCAATGTTCACCTGCACTGGTGGAAAGGGCCGCTGCCCGCCGGAAGATTGTGGGGGCCTCTGGGGTTATTACGGCATGCTCAAAACACTTTCCGAGCCGAATCATCCGGAATATCAATCCATTCTGGAATGGTGCGGCGGCCCCATTGATCCAAACGAATTTAGCGTTGAAGAAGCCAATGCGGCGCTGGCCCAATGGCGGCATTGACCCGCCAGCTTTGAAGCCACGTGCCGGCCGGGTGCCGTATAGCTGTGAACATCAGACTCGGCGGATGGCTACTATATGTAGTGGTTAATGACAATTCACACCACAATCCGCAAATTTTGTGGATCACTTTTGGCGTTTTATGACCCACAAACGATTTTGCGGGTCATTTGTGATCCACAAAATTCATGCGGGCTTGTGGCTGAATTTTCGGCTCTCCGCGAGCCGGATTAATTCGCGAAACTCATAAACAGCAGGATTTCGCCCCTTTCCGCGCCGCAACACTCCAAGTTCGCCATGGTCCAGAAGAAGTCGCAGCAACCGTTTGGCCGCAGCGGGCGGCGAAGCGCCGGCAGCGACAATATCCGACGCACGGAAAATGGGTTTTTGAAAGATAAAATCCAATACCAGAATAGCATGTCGCGAACGGGCCGCGTGAAGCATCCAGTCTTTTTTTTCGCGGTACAGCTTTATGATCTGCCGCGCGCGCAGGGTGTTGGTTTCCGCTTGACTTCGTATTGCCTCAAGAAAGAATTCCGCCCAGCCGGTCCAATCTCCGTTTTGGGAAACATTTAGAAGTCCCGCATAGTACTCGTCGCGATGCGATTCAAGATATTCGCTGAGGTAGAATGTCGGTGAGGAGAGTTCATCCCGTTGAAATAGAAAAAGGGGCACAAGCATTCGGCCCAGACGTCCATTTCCGTCCAGAAACGGGTGCAGGGCTTCAAATTCTGCATGGGCAAACGCCAGTTGCACCAATACATTCGGCTGTTTGCTGTTGACGTATTTCTCCCATTCGGCGAACGCCGCCGGGAGATTTTCTGGTGCGACCGGAACGAATTTTGCCGATGTTATTTCGCAGCCTGGCGGCCCAATCCAGTTGGGCAGATTACGGAATTGTCCAGCGCCCCGGTCTGCGCCACGCACGCCGCTCATCAATACGCTGTGCGTTTCACGCACCAGTCGTCCGGAAAGCGGCAGCTTTTTCAGCAATAGTACGCCTCGGTCCAAGGCCATCCGATAATTGAGTATTTCCCGAATATCTGCTTCCTTTTCGCTCGGCAATGATCCGCGCTCTCCGCCAGCCTGATAGGACAATACCTCACCCATCGTGGCCTGGATGCCTTCAATGCGGCTTGACAGCACCGCTTCCTGCATGGTCATAGGCGCTAACAAAAGTCTCGCGTTTGGGATGCCCTCAAGCACGCCATCGTACCGGGCCAGCGCCGCGGAGGCGGGATGCAACAATGGCACTAGGCGCGGCCAATCGATATTTTTCGGTGGGAATTGACCGGAATGGTAATGGACCGCGACCATATTATCCTTACTCTTTGAGGAAACCGCCGCACCACCTGAAGATACAGCGATGGCTGTTGTGAAATATGCCACCACACAGCTCAAATCATGTTGAAAATACCATTTTTACGAATCAGCCATTTTTATCCACAAAAAATGCCCGATGCATATCCCGATTCATCATAACGACTTACATGCGTCGCACAACCTTTGTGGATCACTTTTGGCGTTTTATGACCCACAAACGATTTTGCGGGTCATTTGTGATCCACAAAATTCATGCGGGCTAATCGGGTGGTTTACGGATGCGTCACGGGCACGTTTGGCCCGTTACAAGATTGCCCATGTCTGATACATTAACTGGTAATGAAAAAGCAGAACCCCGCACTTGACTGGTCCGCCTATATCGCCGCCCGCTGGGCCTGCATGATGCTTGGGCAGTTCCCCGTGAATTCAAATTTGCGCACCGCCCGTGCGTTCGGGTCTTTGCTTTGGACGTTTGATAAAAAGCACCGCGTCCGCGCGATTGAAAATCTGGCGGCAAGTTTTCCGGAATTCGACGAGGCGCGGCTTGCGGCCATTGGCCAGCGATCCATTCAGCATTTCTGCGAACTGGCGATGGATGTCATGTTTTCCACGCGCATTATCAATATTCAGACGTACCATAAATATGTACATTTAAACAAACTTGCCCAAGGACTTGATATCCTGCTTTCCGGTCGCGGGGCCATCATGCTGACCGGGCATTACGGGAACTGGGAAATTCTGGGCTATTCGCTGGCCACTCTGGGTTTCAAGTCCTACGCCATTGCCCGCCCGATTGACAACCCGCATTTTGATTACTGGCTGCTGGACGTGCGCGAAAAAAGGGGCCAGATCATCCTTTCCAAACGCGGGGTCACCACCACCGCCCAGCAGGTGCTGGCCAATAACGGCGTGCTTTCCATTATTGCCGACCAGGATGCCGGCCGAAAAGGCATGTTCGTTCCCTTCTTTGGACGCCTGGCCAGCACCTATAAAAGCATCGGCCTGCTGGCTATTCAATACCGTGTGCCGGTGATTGTCGGCTATGCGCGGCGGCGCGGCGATCAGTTTGAATTTGACATGGGCATCTCTGATATTATCTATCCGGAAGACTGGGAAAACCGGCCTGATGAACTGTATTACATCACCGCCCGCTATACGCGCGCCATTGAAACTTTCATTCGTGAGGATCCCACCCAGTATTTATGGATTCATCGCCGTTGGAAAACCCGCCCGCGAAATGAGCAGGGCTGATACGTTAACTCCTAAGTTGCTGCCGCATCGCCCGACAGTTCCTCGGGAGAAAGAAAACAGCAACGCATCGCCGTCGGCTCGCAACCGCGCCGCCATTTGGTATGCCTTTGGTTTTGGCGCATCGGCCGCATCACGCACAGGCTTTACTGAAGGGCTGCGCGATTGGACGGCCAAAATTTGTGACAATAACTGGGCAGGATGTTTGTGCAGCCGGTGGCCGCGGCTGGGGGATGATCACCAGAGGCTAAAATTCAGTTAAACTGGAACTTTTCCGTTCCGGGTTTTGCTTTTGCCGGTTTCGCTGGCGGCGCGAACTTTCTGAACTTTGGGCTGCGGCATTCCAGCGCCGCGGTTCAGGGCGTCGAGCTTGCCGGAAAAATCACGGGCTTTGCGGCTCTTCCAGCCTTTTTTGTGATAGCCATAACCGGCAATTAGGGGGAATGCGAGGGTGGCTTCGGCAAAAACCATCTGCTCAAACAGAATGTCGACCTTGCCCCAACTGCTGGCCTCCCGCAGGGTGGAACTGGAAAGGGCCCCATCGCGCACATCGGCGACGGTAATTTGAATGGCGTATTTGTGCATGGGCGCGTCGGCACCAAGAATTTCAGCGGCCACGACAATATCCTGAGTGAAGTTTTTGGGCACGCCACCGCCGATCATGAAGATGCCGGTTTCGCGGTTCATCATTTTAATCTGGGTTATTTCGCGGAAATCCTTGGCGGAATCAATGCTGACATGCGCCTGTGGCCGATTCAACTGATGCACGACGAGTCCAAAGCCGGCGGAACAATCGGAAAAAGCCGGGCAGAAAATCGGGACGCCTTTTTCAAAGGCGGTCAATACAATGCTGTTTTTATCTTTGGCGTTTTTGCCCAGATAGCGGCCCATTTCGCGGATGAATTCGCGGCTGGAATAGGGGCCGGGCGGCAGGGAATCCGCGATGAGCCGGGAAGTGTCGTCGCAGACGCGCAGCTCGTCTTCATCAATGAAGGTGTCGTAAATGCGGTCGATGTGCAGGTCGCGAAGAACGGTGTCATCCGTGTATTGTGATCCGATATAATGCCGGAAGCCCATGGCTTCAAAGAAATCCTGATCCACAATGTTGGCACCTGTGGAAACAATTGCGTCGACCATGTTGTTTTTCAGAAGGTCGACAATAACCTTTTTGAGACCCGCGGAGGAAC
>JAJZOA010000267.1 GCA_021852225.1 Planctomycetota bacterium | reverse complement strand
TGAAGACACTCATAAACGCCGGGCGTGTTTTACCAATATGGGCGCGAATTTGTTGGGCCAAATAAGATATTTCCTGAGCCTTATTCAGCGTCCAATTAGTGCCAGCCCGAAAAACCACCTGTCCGCTGGGCAACCTGTAAGTGATATGATGATAGCCTTTTTCTCCGGCCCAGCCATAATCCGGCATCAGAAATGTTACATGAGGCAATGCCGCCGCCACCTTGGCGATGTCTTGCACCTGCAAGGCCCTATTGGCGAAGGCCTGATGCACGCGCAGGGTTTTCATATCCATCTTCCGCATATAACGCCCGGTCCAGCGGTAAAAACTCTGAAATGCGGCCTGGCGATCATGCAAATGATCCGCCCAGACGGATGGGTATATATAACCGACGCCGGAAACACCGGCCAAAAATTCATCCTTCGGTCCGGCGTGTCGGTAATACCACTGCGCAATCGTCGGTGCCACATCAATAAGTGTCGGCCCCATCGCCCAGCCCACCGCAAACTTGCCATGGTACGGACTGTTAAACCACGTCCTGAAAAAGTTCTGCCACGTATTGAGATTATCGCCGTCGGATATGGTCAGGGATATATAAATTTTGGAGCGATTGAGCTTCGGGGGCGGAGCGAATTTTTGCCGCAGGGATTTCAGCGGTACGCCACTGAACACCGAAAGATTATGCACCTGGTTACTGACCACGCTTACTTTGCCAAATTCCGATCCCAGCTTGACACCTCCGCCTTCTCCCAGTCCAATGCCGGTGCCATTCCACCAAAAACCGCGCACCACACCGTCCAGCGGCGTGGCGGCAAAAAGTTTTTCCAATTGCCGTTTTTCACCCGCCATGTTCGCGCCGGGTTCATTCTGCGCCAGTCGCCCGGTAACCCAGAAGGTCATACCACGGGCCGCGATGATCTGGTCGGCCGCGCCATCGCCGAGGATGGCTGGATCCAAACATAAAAATAAATACGGATTCATGTGCGGAGCCAGTTTGGTTCGCAGATACCGCAGAGCCGAGACATCATTCTTGAACTTCCCGCGCAAATCCACCTTGATCGGAAGATGCAATTGCTTCGCCAATTGGGGCGTCGCCACCACCAGATTATCCACCGTCGCCACATCCACCGCGATATCCGGTGAATCAAAAACCTTGGGATCCGGAATCACCGCGCCATGGATGGAACCGCGGAAAATCTTCACCAATGACAGCGGCTTTTTAACCTCAATCGGTTTGCCGGTCTGGCCCTGTTTTTCCATCTGCTTGAGCCAGAATATATCATCCGGCCCCCATACCAGATAAATCCGCGGCAGCGTGCGATTCACAATGCCCTGCAGCGTCACCAACAGCCGCTGCTGATCCGGTGGAAGTTTGCCGATATTGGCCACGTACAAGTGCCGCGCCGGCGGCAGCATCTTGGGTTGAAATGTTGGGTAAGGCCGAGGCACCTTGGGCAACACCAGATTGCGCAAAGGAAGGGCTGTCATATCTGTAAGTTTGAAAGAGATAACTTTAGCACTCTGGCCATTGACACCAATCGCAACTTGGGTAATACCGGTCGGATTGGCTGTGCCATTTCCGCCGCCGTAAACCCAAGCTCCTTTTTGTACTCCATTGTAATACTCCGTAGCCACCCAATGAGATTTCGTGGTGTCCAGCACAATTTCCGAGGTATTGGCCAGCACTTTAGGTGAAAACGCCCAGTTGTGGATTGCACCCGGCCCAAAAAAACCTTGAACCATGTTCGCGGATTTGGTTTGCGAGCCAGTGAACGCGGAAAACATCCAGGGTCCCTGGCCTTTGAAAAATGACGGCCCCCCTGACTTTTGGCTGCCGCTGATAAAACCCATCGCCACAAAACCGTCGCGGGAATTATTGCCGGGAATATAGCCGGTCGGAAGCATCTTGGCGGTAAGCGTGTAAACGTGGCCGGAAACCGGCTTGAAGTTAAGTCCCGCGACTTCCAAGGCCCCGTTGCCATTGACATCAAAAGATCCAGAAATGGCACCGTTGGCCTTCCAGAACGGATGAAAATCCGTTCCGCCTGCCGGTTTACCGTTGCCGGTGTAATTGTATCCGCTGCTGAAGCTCTTAGTCCATGTTGGGCTGGCACCATGATCGACTTGCGGCGCGTGGCCGACCAGCGGATGGTTAGCGCTGCCGCGAAAGCTGTCCTGATAAACGGTGATCGTACCGGCCAAAACCGTACCGGCGAATCCCACCAATATGGCCGCCGCCAGCATGGCCGCTGATATCTGTGAAAAATGGTGATAAATCCGAGGTGCCACTGTATTCATCATAATTACTCCGTTGGGTTACTCTTTTCTTTTGACCAAGATGAAATTGCTCATGTCGCGGCTAATCAACGGCGTTCATGCCGATTTTGGCCTTGGCCCCTATCTGATTACTGATGTGCGCCGGGCCTTGAAAACTGTTTCCAAGAATGACCGCCGCCGCCGCGCCGCGTTCAATGGCCACCTGCCGCTGACCGGCATCCATAAATTCACACCCATTGACAATCAATCTGCCACGACGCAGCACGACAGCCGAGGCTTTCTTATTCTGCTGCGCCCAGGAAATGAAATGACAGCCCGTAAAGGTGGTCTGGCCGGAGCCTTCCAGCATGGCCATGGTATCGGTCAACGGGCCGCCCCAGAATCCGCAATTGGTGAACTTCACCGGGCCGGTGTTGGTGGCACCAACTTCAATAGATGGCGCACCCATAAACTGGCCATTCACAAAGGAAATACCCGCATGCGCCTGGTTGCCATCCACCCGCACGGAAGTTGACTTCGTACCAGTCGCCCCTTCGTCCGAACCACACTGTGTGAGCACCACGTTGGGAACCCCGTTTGGTGTACGCACAAAGTGATAACCAATTTTATGCCAGATCGCAAAACAGTTGAACATATATTCCCAGTCGGTGCGCCCGATGAGAAAAGCCGTGGCTTGAGTTGAAGTATATGTCGAAAGTTTCGGAGTGATTTTCCAGAATGGCCAGAAATGTACGTCCTGCACGCGGCCGACATCACCACACTTGTCGATGAACAAACCAGTCTTCAGCGGCTGGCCATACAAACCGTGAATATAATGCCGCCCGCCAGTAACCGTGCCGCAATCCACCGCCTGCCACGGGTTGAGAATTGTTACATTCACCAGAGCCGCGCTGTCCCCAAGCTGGCGGACAGTCCACGGGTATTGCACCGGCGGTTCCGGGCAGGTCTGTTCCGGGTAGAAAACTTTAACACCGTACAATGTGCTATTGGTATTCAGCGAGATCAAAGGCGTCCCATCGGGTTTTCCTTTACCGCCTGTCGCCAACAGACAACTGCCGGACTGCGGCAAATTGCCGGGCGCATAGTGGTTATCGCCTCCCACGCCGGCAACCGGAGCGCGAAATATGCCCTGGAGCGTGACATTCGCGGGCACATTCAACGCACCCTTAATCAGGTAATCACCGGTCGGCAGCAAGGCTACGTTGCCCATTTGCCTCCCGGCGGCATCCAGCGCTTTCTGAATGGCGGCGGTGTCATCGGTTTTGCCGTTGCCACGCGCCCCGAAATTGCGGACGTTAAGATAAGGTTCGCCGAAGTTGCCGCTTATCGG
>JAJZOA010000349.1 GCA_021852225.1 Planctomycetota bacterium | reverse complement strand
TGCAATTCCTGGTTTGGCAAATTCCATCTGGAAATGCACTGGTGGCATGGTGCACATTTTGCGCTCTGGAACCAGGCGTCGCTGCTGGAACGCAGCCTGTCCTTTTATGAAAAGATATTGCCAGCCGCCGAAGCGCGTGCTTCCGCACAGGGATATCGCGGTGCCCGGTGGCCCAAAAGCTGCGGGCCTTCGGGAGAACAGGCTCCGCAGAATATTGAAGCAACGCTCATATGGCAGCAGCCGCATCAGATGGCGTATGCGGAACTTTGCTATCAGGCGCGGCCCGATTTGCGAACATTGAATCTGTATAAGGACCGCGTTTTTGCCACAGCGGAATTTCTGGCCAGCTTTGCCTGCAAGTCCCAAAAGACCGGGCGCTATCAGTTGGGGCCTCCGGTATATGATGCGGCCGAAACTTATCGTGATTTTGAACGCCACCGGGATCCAAATTTTGAAGTGGCCTACTGGCATTGGGCCTTGGGAATTGCCCAGACTTGGCGACAACGGCTGGGGTTAAAGTCCGACCCGCACTGGCGCCGCGTACGGGACGGACTTCCACCACTGGCGGTTCAAAACGGTCTTTATGTTAATGGAGCCACTTCCCTGGAAACATTTACTCTGCCCGGCCACGCCGTTTCCCACCCTTGCCTGCTGGCGCCATTGGGAATGCTGGATGGCGGCGTGGCAGATCGTGCCACTATGCGGCGAACCCTGAAAAAGGTTCTGAAGGTGTGGAACTGGCCGAGCACCTGGGGCTGGGATTATCCGCTGATGACCATGACCGCCGCCAGACTCGGCATGACCGATCACGCCGTTGATATTCTACTTATGGACGAAGGCAAAAACCGTTATCTTCCCAACGGACACAATTATCAGGGGCCGGGACTGCCATGTTACCTGCCCGGCAATGGGGGCCTATTGTACGCAATAGCCCTGATGGCGGCGGGCTGGCGCGGCGCCGCTGATCGGCCGGCTCCGGGCTTTCCCGCCAACGGCAACTGGACTGTGCGGCACGAAGGATTGCTCCCCGCGCTGTGAACAGGGTTCGCCTGTAAAAATGACGAGGCAAAATGTGAAATATTTGAACAGGCCGCCCTTGGCTATTCATGGGTCATTGGCGGCCGAGTATCGGAACGGATCGCCTGGCCTGCGGAATGTTCCGCCGCCCGATTGACGGTTTGAACAATCAGAACTGAACAGGCGCTGCGCTGAGCGACGGAACTTTGCGACCGGCCCAGAAGCCCCTGCTTTAAATTCCAATGCGGCGCCATGCCAATGACCAGAAGATCGTGATTGGCCGATTCAGCGACCACAGGTTCAACCGGTGTGAGACTTTCCGCAACGATGAACCGGACGCATGGACTATGTGAGGAAGCGGGAATGTAACGGTCCACCAGTGCCCGCACGCCCAATGCGTGCCTTTGGTCCGAATGTTCGGGCGCGACGACATGCAGAATTGTGACCTGAACGCCGAGGCGACGGCCGATGATTTCGGCCGCCAGCAGCGCGCCGGCGTCCTGCGCTTCGCCGAGGTATGGCACCAGGACCCGCTGGACATCACCTAAACCTTTGTCAATAAGAATCGCGACGTTTGCGTTTGCCTTTTCCAAAACCTGCTGAGCCACGCCGCCGACCGGCCCCGAAGAAGTCAGCAATCCGCGATGGCCTCCCAGCACAATCCAGTCCGCATTATATACGTTCGCATTGCGACAGATATCGTCGGCGACATTGCGGCTGACATGGTGAATCATTTCAGCGGGAATTCCCAGACTCACGGCCCGTCTCTGCATGATGATGAGCGGATCACCCGCATCGCGAAGCATTTTACGGCGAGCCTCATGCTCCTCTGGAGTTTCCAGGTGCAGGGCATAAAGCTGGCGGTTTTCGCCGCCAAGAAGCAGCGCACCGGCCTGCAAAAGCCCCCGCGCGCTAAGCGGCGAGGACACACTGACCACGATACGCTGTTCGGCAGTGCCGGAGGGCGCGGTATCATTTCCTTCGTCTCGGCGGAGAGCCTTCGGCGGATAAATCGCATACATCAGCGGCGTAGTGACAAACGTCGTGACCAGCGCCATGACAACCAAAATTGTAAAAAGCTCGGGTGAAAGCACATGGAGTGACAGCCCGATATTCAGAACAATCAGTTCCACCAGACCGCGAGCGTTCATCAAGGCGCCAATTACACCGGCTTGCCTCCAGCGCATTCCGGTGCAGCGAGCGGCAAGCGAGCTGGCAAAAAATTTGGATGCCGTGGCCACGCCGATTACCAGGCCGCAAATGATCCACAGATGGGATGAATTCAGCAGACCGATTCGCGTGCGCAAGCCGGTATAGGCAAAAAAGACAGGTAACAGAAACAGAAGGGAAAAATCTTCCACCTTTTCGGATATGTGCCGCACGAATCTGCCTTCGGCCGGCATCGCCGCGCCGAGCAAAAAGGCGCCGAAAATCGCCTGAATACCGATCCATTGAGTGACAAAACTGCACGCGACGATCAGCAGAAAAATGCTGGCCATTACACCCTTGGACAAATAACCACGCGTGGAATAAAGCTCCTGGAGCTTTTCCAGGAATCGCCTCATGACGGTGAACATAAATGCCGCAAACACAATCGACCAGACCAATGTCATGCAGGCATGGAGAATCGGATGGGACGCTTGTGTACCAAGTCCGACCGCGGATGATATGGCCAGCACCAGGGCCAGCAAACACCAGCCCGCGGCATCATTAAACGCGGCGCACGCCAGTGCGACAGCCCCGGTCGATGTTTTTTGCAGATTATGTTCTGTAATAATGCGGGCCAGCACCGGAAATGCGGTGATGCACATGGCAGCACCGCCAAAAAGTATGAACACCAGCATTCCGCCAGATGTTCCGTGGAATTCTGAATATAAAAATGCGGACAGCAAAAAACCGCTTAGCATTGGGACCAGCAGGCTTGCCAAGCCGGTCATAAGAATGGGCCGGCCCTGTTCGCGCAGGGAATTAAGATCGAATTCCAATCCCACCAGAAACATAAAGAACATGACGCCAATCTGAGCGAGCATGTTCAGATAAGGAAAAGGATCCGGTCCGGCGACGGCGGGAAATAGCATTTTTAACCATACGCCATGGTACAGCAACCCCAGGACGGACGGCCCAAGAACAATACCCGCCATCATCTCGCCAACGACCTGGGGCTGGCCAATAAAGCGTACGAGCCACGCAAGGATGCGTGCAACCAGAATGATCACACCAATTTGCAGCAAAAGCCTGAGCATCGGATCATTCATGGCAGTACCCCGGACGAAGCCAGCCAATATGGCCACTGAAAGGATGAAGTTCGGCCTGCAGTCGAATTCCAAACCGGGTGCTTAAGGCCGAAGACGCATTATTGTATCGCAAAATGGAAAGAGTTACAAAAATAATCTGGAGATAATTCCAGAAAAAGACAGGGTATAAAAAAAACCGGCCGGTCCCGCGTAAGCAAGACCGGCCGGTCCAAAATGTCAAGAAACATGGTTAATGTTATTCAAACCAATTCGGTTTTCACCAAACAGGGATGTAAGACGCCACCAAGTTGTGTTACCACAACCGGCTCGCGAGGCATTTCAACCAGGCGAACGAGGGATGC
>JAJZOA010000322.1 GCA_021852225.1 Planctomycetota bacterium | reverse complement strand
ATGTTGCCTGGCACGCGGCGCGGGGTGCGTGCCGCGGTGTGCGAGTGCGTACACCGGGCGCATCAGCGCGGGGGACCTCGGGCGGTTGCGCCGTCAGGTCGGCTCGGGATTGAATGGGTTGTGGCCAGGAAAAAAGGCTCGTGAATATTCCCGCAAAGCGATGCGTGAATTAGGGCCGAAGACACCGTCAATAATGCCAGGCGAGAAGTTATTCGCCGCCAGGGCAATTTGCCAGGCCAGATTTATCTGCATCTTTCTCGGAAGCCGCGGGGGCTTTGCGGGTGGTTGCGCGGATGAATCAGCGAGGTGCGAATTGTTGGATGGACTGGCGTCATGTGACGCGTGCCAAGGTTGGGGCGGGCCGCCGGAATTTGACAAACGGCGTAAATGCGCAGGCGAGCCGCGATCAACAGGTGCGGCCCAGCCGCACGGTGCCGCGGGCAGAAGCAATGCAACAAGAAAAAGAATCGGTACCAATATGCACAAAGAACCAACACGGCCGCGAACGCAAACCACGGCCAGCCGCTCTGCACGGAATGAATGCATACATGATTTCATAAATGTCTCGCCGCTTGAATCCTTCAGCGTGTGAAGCGTTCCACGCCACACGAGCCACCGTTCAATCACTCCCTGGCCTGGCCCTAATCGGTATGCCGGACCTGCGTATATTGTACGCCGGATGGGGCCGGTGCGGTCCAATCCAGCATATTAAGAAACCTAACGGCGATGCTATAGATCGATTGCCGTACCTGGATTGGCCCCCCAGGCTAGCCCACGGAACTGGCGGAATCAGCCGCCGGGCCGTTCAGTCGGATTGCCGGGCAGAGTCTGAGGGTGCATCGTCCGCCTTTGACTGGCTGGCGACCGGATTTGAGGGGGTCGATGCGGGCAACGGTATGTGCCGATCAGCTTCGGCCTTTTCCAAAGGGGACTTCTGGCCGGGATGCATTCGCCGCCAGATTTCGTCGCGGTCGATGGCGACATCGCGTGGGGCCTGAATGGCCAGGCGCACGCTGCTTCGCGACCATTTGACGACTTTTACCTCAATAGTGCCGTTAATAATGATGCTTTGTCCTTCACTTCGGCTCAATGCCAACATACGCGCCCTTTCCGTGTCGCGAAAACTCAATCAGGCCTGGCGGCCACTAAAATCCGTCCGGCAGTCAGATTCCCGCCATGCGGTCATGAAGCCTGGCGTCTGCCGTTTTACGCCCCGCCGCAACCGGCAATCTTAGCAATAAGACGGATTATACACCAATTTGGGCCGGGTGGCCCAGATGCGAGCTAATTCTGTGTGCGTTCGCGCGTTTTTTGAATCGGGGCCATGGGCAGTATACAGTTGACGGCCTGCGCGGCCGCTTGTGTCGCTGCGGAAAACAGAGCAATCCGGCATTGCGACAATCGCATTCCGGCTCGGCTCAGGCAATTGCGGTCCGCTTGGTGGCGGCAGGCGCAGGATTGCTTTCGGCGGGGTCGTCGTGAAAACTGACCGCTGTTTTGTTGGAAGCATCCACCTCGCGTCCATTCAAGACATCTTCGCGCACCTTATGCAGGCCCTGCAGAATTTCTTGAGCGTTTCGGTAAGGAACGGCGTTGGCATCCACCGGGCGGAGAATTTCATCGGAAAGGCGCTTGATGTGCTGGGCTTCCAGACTTTTGGCATTCATGTGAACAAGGCCTTTGAAATCCGGGTTGGAATGGGGTTTGTTCATCTGCACAGCCAGATAAAACATATCCACGGCTTTGTCCATGCGATGCACTCCGCTGCGAAGAACGTCGGAAGTGACCAGGCCGGTTTCAGTCATATGGTACAACATGCGCTGAATCTGACTCGTGCGCATCATTTCCTCAAAAAGGGTTGAAAGCAGGGAATTGTCGGCAAATTTTTCACCCACGCGGACCGCCGATCCAAAGTCGATGAATCCGACGCCTTTTTCAGTGATAACGAAATTATCAAGTCGCAAGTCCAGGTGAATAACACCAACTTTATCGTGCAGGGCGGAAAGCAACTCGGTGGCCTGAATAGCGAAATCCAGTTGGGAAATACCATCGCCCCCATTGCGTAGCCAATTCATGTACATAACCCGTACAAACCCCTTGGAATCATGTTCCACCCCCAGACATCGCGGCACGCGTTCGTTATACGGTGCGGGCAAGTCGCGTTCCAGAATCTGGAGCATGGCGGCCTCGCGGGTCAGAAAGACGGGAAATATCTTTTCCGTGAATTTCATGGCCCGACGGCGAATATCATCCAGCGGAGCATCGGGAAATTTGGCGCGCAAACGCGATATGACGCGGTCCACGGTCGGTACCTGTTTGACGACGACATATTCGGAATCTGTGGCAGCGCGTTTGGTCAGACGAACCTGGTAGGTAAACCGGTCTGTGGATTCACCGGGCTTCAGCAGGTCCACCTTACGCGCGATAAAATAATGCAGCGGTTTGCCGAACCAGGGCAGGTGCATTCCCAGAACCGGTTGTCGCATGGCGGTGGGCTGCTTTTCAATGACAAAGCCGTCCCAGCGGACAAACTTTTGAGCAAGTTCACTAATGAGCATGGAATTTTCGCTTACCATAACCGCTCGCCCGCCCCAGCGCAGGTTAGGAAACACATCTTCCGGCGAGAGGGCCATTTCGGCGGGCAGGAAAAGGTGATAGGGCAGACCATCCGCAAGTTTGGGATTGGTGCAGCGCTGGCAAGTTTGAAATTCGGGATCGGTTAAAAAGGCGCGTTTCTCGACAAGCTTCAGAAGTTCTGAGCCGGTGGTCAGGCTGGCGAGCTTTTTAGCCATCTGTTGACGGGCCGCCTTGGCCGCAGCACGAGCATCCGAGCGCTTGTCCCCGGCGTGGCCGGTCGTACCGTGTGATTGGTGTTGATGGGGCGTACTCATGGAAAATCACCTTCTGAAAAATAGACGCCTCAGGCCCTCCCATGCGTCTGGCAAATCCGAGCTGCGGCGAATCGCCGATATCATAGGTCGGATCGCGGCAGGCAAGTCTCCGGGGCCTGTAACCTATCTTTCATCGGAGGCGGCAAGGCAAATCCATGAGAGTTTTAAGCTCGCAAATTGCCGTGGCCAGGGAAGCCCCAGATACGCCTGATAACGATGAATTTTATCGGATGCAGATTGCAAAATCCAACCGGGCTGGAACCCGCACTCGCCAATCGGCCTGCCGATTCGAAGACGCGCAGCGATAGCGTGCTGACTTAATCAGCATATTTAAAAATCGAAAATGACGCGGCGAAGCATTTGTCTTTAATTAAAGATCAGGTGCCGAAACGTCCTGTAACAGCGGCTTGGCGGTGGTATTGACTCGGAAGAGCCAGGTGAGGGCACCACCAATTGCGGACAGGGCACCGAGCAGGAAAAAGAAATGCTGTTGCGTTATTCGCACCTGTATGATCGGCAAAATGAAGGTGCTGGCCACGGCTCCGAGCCGCGAAAAGGCAGTGGCAAAACCATGGCCGGTGGCGCGCACGTCAGTCGGATAAACTTCAGATGCGAGTATATAGGTGGTATTGCCAGGTCCGAAGCTATTGGTAATTTGTGACAGGAGCATTCCGATAAAAATGACCGCCAGCGTACCTGCGCTCGCCTGCATGATAAAGGCGGTGTGGCCGGCGACGACATGAGCGACGCGATGGACGTGAACCGACGCCATGCCGACAAGCCACAATGCGACTGCACTGCCGAGAAATCCGATGATCTGTGGCCAGATTCTGCCAATTTTGTCAATGAACAAGGCGAGCGGAATATAGCCGAGCAGAAATGACATGTTCAGAATTGCGCCGCCAAGCACGCGATCGCCAGCGGAACCGAAACCAAGCTGGCCGAGAATAAGGGGCGTGTAAATTGTCAGGTAATAGCCAACGAGATCCATGACGAACCATGGGAGGCACACCAGCAGCGTGGAACGAAGCAGTGGTGGACGGAAAAGTCGTAGCGGGCTGACGCGGGCGGATGAAGTTAACGGCAACTCCCGCAGCATACGCTGAATTTCGGCTGGATGAATGACCGGGTTCAGGCGGGCTATAACCTGCGCGGCTTTTTCGGGCTGATTATTGCGCAAGTACCAGCGGGGAGATTCGGGAAGGCTGCCTCGCAGGTACACGACGAAAGTGGCCGGCAGCGCCCCAAAAATAAACATCCACCGCCAGCCATTGGCCGGGTCCCGCAGACAGATAAAGCCAATCAGTCCAGCTGCGATGGCACCAAAAACCCACAGCCCGAAGGTCCAGGACAAAATGGACCCGCGCCGCTTTGCTGGCATGAATTCAGCCAGATAGGTCGCACTGATCGGATAATCCGCTCCCACGCCGACACCCAGAATAAAGCGAAAGATTGCCAGCGAATAAAGATTCCAGGAAAGGCCGCAAAGAACCGCTGCCACGAGAAATGTAAGAAGATCAATAATGTAAACGGCTTTGCGGCCGTAGCGATCGGCAATTCGTCCGCCGGCAAGAGCACCGACAAAGGCACCGGCCAAAGCGGCGCTGCCCAAAATTCCAATCTGGTGAGGCGACAGATGCCACTGTGCCTTAAGCTGCACGAGCACAACTCCGATGATGACCAGGTCGTAACCGTCCAGAAAAATGCCCAGTCCGGCGGCCCAGGCGAGCCGTCGATGAAGGCTGGTCATTGGAGCACGATCCATCTGATCGAGAAGTTCGCTCACAGAATGTTCGTCCTTTATAAATACCGCCGCGCGAGGCAGGATTCAACGCAAGGCACTTGAAACGGCAGAGAGTTTCAATCGCCGTCGTCGGCATCAGTGGTGGCGACAAATGCTGATAATGGGCGATGTTCACGCGCTGCAAGCTGATGAATATAGGCCATCACATTCTGATAACTGACGCGCCCCCTGGAAATAATCCATTCCTGCCGCATTTGTTCAGGACCGGGGATTTTCCCAAGCGCCGTAGGCGTAAAAGCCGGAAGTGAATGGCCAAGTCGCGAGCCAATTCCATGTGCTTTGAGCCATTCTGGTGAAAGCCACTGGCCATCGCTGCCGGCCTTGAAACGAAGGCGCCGCATGGCCGGTACATGGCCGGGATTCAACTGTTTGGGCACGCCAATGGCCAGAGCCAGAATCGGTGCCAGATGAGGTCTGTGTGTCCAGATGCCGGAAATCAACCGTCCATTCGCATCCCATTGAGACATTGCGGGCATGTGGCAGACGCACTCAATGATGCGGGTCAGATCGATCTGCGAGTAACGGTGTGTAACCAGACAAGCCGGCTTTATCCAAGGGCTAACCAACAAAGCGAGACTACGGTGGGCGTCGATATGGTCGGCACCGGACTGCGCGTCGTCTTCGGTGATGATGACGAGGGTATGCCGCCAGGCGGGCAGACGACTTAAAGCCGCGATAATCTGGCCGGTTGCCCGGTCGTTGTTGGCGACGTAATAATCCGGAGTGTAATAACCCGGCGTGCCGCCAGCGGTGTGATCATCCGGAAGCCAAATATACATGCAATCTGGAAGATGGCTCTGATGCGCGGCGATATAGCGCGTTACAACCGCGGCGCGATTGGTGTCCAGAATAAACAGGTCCCAAGCGGCGGATTTCGCGGACATGTGCCGGCGCATGGCGGCGGAAATATCACCGGCCTGATTACGCGCGGCAAATTCGCCGAAGTCCATAAAACTTTTATGATGGGTTAACAGGTTATTGAAAAGAAACATTCCCTGTGGATAAGTAATCCATGGATTTGCCCAGTGGCCCAGTACTGAAAGATTTTCTGATGCGCTGAACGGGTTATCCCCGTCGCCAAAGCCGTTGCCGCTTTTACCCGCATTGCCTCCGAGGCTCTGGGTCCAGCCAGGACCGGGCACCATTCCGCGACCGGAATAATACATTGGCCAGGTGCGCTGCACAAAATCAGAATCCTCGGCACTGGTCGTCCACTGATGCCCCTGTGCGGTGACTTCGCCATCGACATAAAAATTAACACAGAGCGCGGATCGGCGGGCCAAGTTGTAAAGATTGGGCAGTTCATGACCGTTGTACAGGTCTAATTTCGGGTCAGCCCATTTGCCGGCGGGGCGATAGGCACCGAAGTCTTCATCAAAAGTTTTATTTTCCCGCAGAATAAAGACGACATGACGGATATGCTTGTGAATAAATAGTGCCACGCGGGAATTGTGCCGGCGGCGCGCCGCCCGCTGATGGCTAGTAAACCCGTTATCAGCCAGCGCGGTATGTGTCCAGGCCGCCAGGTCGATTGACAGATTCCGCAGCGGAATTTTCTCCAGTGAGCCGCTCATCGAGTCGCCTATCCAGTGCTGGTATGTCCCCGGACCGCTGCCCAGACCTTTGGCACAGGCAACAAAAAGATTGCCACCCTTTACGGCCAGACTGGTGGGGTACCAAGCGGTGGGAATAAGGCCAAGCGATTTTCCAGAGGCTGCGTCAAATACGGCAACATCATTGTTTCCACTGTTGGCGGCAAAGAGATATTTGCCTTGAATTGCCAGGGCGTCGGGAAAAGTTCCGGGCGGTGCGCCGGCGTACGGAAGGTCCACCGCCAGTCCGATGGCTTTAAGCTTTACGGCGTCGACTTTCACCAGCACATCGGTGTTGGCGCAGGCAACCCACAGTTGCGAGGAGTTTCCGACGGGTACTATGGCGGTGGGATGAACGCCCGGCAACTGATTTTGCGGCCCGGTGCGCGGTCCGAGGGAAATGCGGCCAAGCGGTTTGAGATTTTGTGCGTTCAGTACCGAGAGACTGTTGCCTCCCCAGTTGCTCACAACCAGCAGGTGGCCATGGTTGGCAACGGCAACCTGAAAAGGAAATGGACCGCAATTGGCATATTGCACCCGGCCGCTGGTCAGGTTGATTCGCGCCACGGCGTTGCTCAGTAAACCTGTGGCGAAAATGTGGTGGCCAGTGGCACCAACTGCGACGGAATCAGGATAGAAGAGCCGGGTTCCACCATGCGGCCCCTGGTATTCATAGGGATATTGCGTGGCGGGGAATGGTTGGCCATGAAGGGCAAATCGCCGGATAAGCCGAAACTTTTCAGCGACTGCATGGAGAACGAGAATATCATCACTGCAGCCGCCAGCGACGTAAATATTCCCCCCCGGACCTGCGAACATGCCTTGAAACAGGCTTTGATGGTTAATCCCATGAATCACTTTACTCCACCAGGGCTTTTGCCGAAACAATAAAAGCTGTGCGACCGGCTTAAGGGATGCAGCGTCAAACAGACTCACGGAATGCGTCTGCGACGCACCGGAGGCCGCAACCACGACCTTTCCCGCGGACACCACGACATTCACTGCGAAGTTGGGGGTGGCAACCAAACGGCCGGCCGGGGCAAGTGCCCGCCCACTGGGCAGCAGAACCTTGGAACCACTGCGCCCGCCGGGGATGGACGCGTGGACAGAAAGTAAAGGCAAGCCGAATGCCGCCATTAGAATAATTCCAGCAAAAGCGGTGGCGGTGGAGGTTTGGCAGGCAAAGAATCGAACTTTCATCGGAACTCCTTGGTTCAAGGGGATATTTTTTTAATCAGGTCCGGGACGGCCCTGGCGCGAAAATAATGCCAGCGGGCCTTCAACAATGTATCCGAACGTATTCGGGCCGCCCATTTCTATGCGGCCTGGCGGTCATTCTGATGAGCAATTGTTAAAATTGAGTAAATCCAACCTCCGTCATTGGGAATGGCATTATCCCAGCATGGCCAGCCAACCCGCAGTGGCAAGACCCCAGAGCAGATTCAGCACCACTACAAAAAGCGGCGTGGTATAACCAAAATTCAACCCCATGACCCGCTGGTGAAGAAGGAGCGGAAAAACCACAAACAATTGGAACAGCGACGGAAGCAATCCAAACAGGAGGCCGCGCCTAACGGTTTTTCCTGACCAGATGGGCAGTACGAAAAACAGACCAAAGATTCCGCCCCAGACCAGGCGCGAATATATCCATTCGCGGCCTATCGGAAGTGATATGGTGCAATGCAGCAGGGAAAAGATGTGCATTTTAACCAACAGCCATGCAGCACCGCACAGCACCAGCGCGCCGACGACGCCTGCGGCAAATGCGGAGGAAAGCTGCGAAGGAACCGAACCGGAGGGGGAAGCTGCCATGAATAAACTCCTAAATACCACCGGCCGACGAACAACGTGATTGCCAGACCGTATATGGCTGCATGATACGCATTATCCGATGAAATTAAACCACGGAGGGGTTGGCACCTTTGACGCAACCGGCTGCGCTGGCATAAACTTTCGGAGATGGAAGATCAACTGTTGGACAGCGTGCGGTTACGAAGAAACAAAGCGGCTGGTCCGTGGCGCATGATTGTATGCGATCTGGACGGAACGCTGATATCCCGCGCCCACAAGATTTCGACGGAGGATCAACAGGCGATAGCGGAAGCCCGACGAATGGGCCTGGAGGTGACAGTATGCACCGGCCGGAGTACACGCGAAAGTCTGGATATTATCGCGCCGCTGGAACTGACCGGCGAAGGCGTGTTTGTAACGGGCGCTGCCATCAGCAGCCTTGCGGATGGTCATACGCGTGTGGCCCGCGGACTGGCACCGGAACTGGTGGCTGAACTGGTGGATTTTTTCGCCCAATTCGGGCACGCCGTGCTGCTGCTGGTGGATACGCCTGCGCCGGGTAATATTCATTATGTGATCACCAGCCACGGTCCCATTCATGCGGCAACCGAAGAATGGCTGTTGCGAAACAAAATGCAGGCCACATTGCTTAATGAAAAAGAAGCCTGCCAGACGGGAGTCATATTACGCGCTGGCATTGTGGTGAATCTTCCCCAAAGCCCGCGCATCGTTCAGGAATTAGATGCCAAATTTGCGGAACGCGCCAGTTTTCTAGCCTTGCGGGCACCCCTTTTTGATTGCCATGTCATTGAAGTATTCGCCGCAGACGTAAATAAATGGACCGGTGTGAAATGTCTGTGCCAGCGCATGGGTATTGCCCCCGAAAGTGTGGTGACCATTGGGGATGATGTCAACGATATGTCGATGCTGCGCGGCGCAGCGCTAAGCTTCGCCATGGACAATGCCGCGGCGGAAGTAAAAGCCGCCGCAAAACGAACCACGCTTAAGCAATCGGAAAGCGGCGTCGCGGCCGCGATTGCCGCGGTGCTCAAAGAATGCGACGCCGGTCGCGGTTAAGCTTCAGGCGGGTTGTGCATTATGTCCTGTGAGGGTTTGGTGGAACGACTGGTGGATCGGACGAGACGGGGATGATTGGCTTGATTCCCCGGACGCGCCGGTCGAGTGTCGCGATTGCCTCGCGAATACGGGTGCTTACAGAAATAGAAACATCCTGACCGCCATAACGAATATCGTAAAAAATCCGAACCAGTTCGTCAGCCTCGGGCAGTTCGCTGCCAGCGGCGACAGCTGCGGCGCAGACGAATTCTCTGGGAGTCTGGGTATCGGTGCGCTGGATGCCAATTCGTTCAAGAATTTCCACAAGCCGGTCGAAAAACGCCAGATCCCGCGTTAATTGGCGCTGCATTCTGCGCTCCATTCCCTTGACCATCTGCACCACCAGGCTTCGTCGCTGTTTTCGCCACAGGTGCAGAAAAAACAATCCCAGGGCGACCGCGCCCAGTGTGCCGATAAGAAACAGAATCCGTTCGCTTGCGCCAATATGCCGATCTGTAAAAAGAACTCGCATCATTAATTCAATGTGATGGATCGACTGCATAACGGTATGACCGACAGCTTTGCCGAGCATTTCAATTTTTAAAATAATATTGCGGCGCATGGATTCATTGAATGCGATAATGCTTTGGAGCCACTGGAGGCGGACCCATTGAAAAAAATCAGCGATTTCAGTGAACCAGGTCAGCTTCTGCTGAATGCTGGTCAGGGAAGACGCGGGCGACGGATCATAATTTAACCATCCTTTTCCCGGGATAAATACCTGGACCCAGGCGTGGGCGAATTTCTGGCGGATAATGTAATAACCGGCAATCGGGTTATAGTCGCCGCCATGATAGCCGGTCGCCATGCGGGCCGGAATGTGCATACTGCGACAGAACATGACCATGGCAGAGGCGAAAAATTCACAATAGCCGCCAATTTTCCGTTTATTGAAGAGAAAGTCTTCGGTAGGGTCCATGTTTGAATCGACGGGGGTCATATCAAAGGAATAGGGGTAATTGGCGCGAAGCCAGGTACAGAAACGATCCGCCAGAAGCGTATCCACGCGGGCTTCGGTTGCGGGCGTGCGTTTAAGTTTTAACAGTGGCCCGGCCACCTTTCTGGCCAATGTGATGATCCGCTGCGGAATTGGCGCAGAATGAATGCGCGACATGGAGTTTAGATCAAACGGCTGATACCGCATGGCGGAGGGAAAAAGCGAGGGCCGCTGCGGACCAATAATTTTCGGGTTGTATTTCAACGCTGTGGCTACGGAATAGATGATTGCTCCGGAATGAACTGGCGAGCAGATCATAGAGCCGTCGCTCAACCGAAGCACCCGCCCGAGGCCCCTGCCGGACAATTTCACCGCTGGTCCGATGGCGAAAAGCGTATTGGCCTGGGGATGATCAAAGGTGAAATTCTCGGTAATTACGTCTTGCGTATTGTAAAGCGATGGTGAAACCAGGTTCACGGGCACGCCGCCCATCAGGTGAACGCGCTGATTAGAACGCATAGAATTGTACGACCGAATCCATTCATGAGTGGCCCCATCATATACATTCAAGGTTCCTCCAATAAAATATGGCTGATACCCTTCACTTCCGATATTTTTGCCATTTTTTGTAATCGCAACTTCGGCTACGCGGGCATTGCTCTGTTGCAGCGTTCCGAGTTGGCCCATCGTAACGTGCCGCGAAAATCCAGTTTTCACCGGACCGCCATTGAGTTGCCAGTTGGCAAAGAGTTGATTGACGCTGGAACGCGGAAACAGAACAAACACAAGGCAGGCAAATAGAAACAGAAACAGGCCGATACCCACACTTAACCGGCGCAGATCTCGAGCAATCACGTTCTGCTGTCCGGCCGCGGTCATCATCAGGTCTGCGCCCGCGTGCCGGGCCATGGCCCGCTGAGTTTCGCACTGCAAATGAAAAATCAGACTTACGTAAAGTCCCGCGGCAAGATAAAGCAGCAACACCATGGCGAAAACCGGCGATGTACTGAGAATCGCGCCGGACAGCACCAGCAGGAGACTTAGAATCATGATCTGGCCATAGTCCCGGTTGGTCTTGGTTTCAAAAAGTTTGCAGATGACCAGGCCGAAAATAAAATGGCCCAGCCCCAAAAGCAGATTGGGCTGGCGATAAATAACCAGTTCCCAAAACAACATCACCGCGATCGTTAAGACGGATAGATTGATGATCCATCGGGGGACGGGCGGAGCGGCTCCCTTTTCCACAAGCCACCAGCTTATGCCCACCGCGGCGACGGCCATGGCCATCAAGCCGTAATTCGCAGAAGCGTAAGTAAATCCAACCAAGCTAAGAAGCACCAGAATGTAGGCAAGTGCTTTAAATCGGCGAAGGAAATTCATGTATTAACCGCCTGATTGGCGCGCGGCGATAAACTAAGCATTTTCCGCCACACGCATAAATCTGTGCCACAGCAGGTAACCGTTACCGAAAACGGCTTTACCGCAACGGACTGCGCGATTATGCCCACGATTCACCGAGGGAAAACAACGAACAGCCGTGCCATGTATTATCGGCCAGCGGTGGTCCGTGGGTGAAGTCCAATTTTCGCCGGGTGGTACCGTACTTTCGCAAGTGGTACCACCTGAGCAATCGCCGGAAAGCGTGCATCTACACCGTTTGAGCATGCTGTTTTTCCAGACGGCGTAGCGATACGGGCAATTCGAAGTGCATGTCTTCATCAGTAACATGGCGGGATTCAACCGTGGCACCGTAACGCGCCTTAAGGAGATTGACGATTTCCTGGACGAGGTCTTCCGGAGCCGACGCGCCAGCGGTCAGCAGTACCGTACCGACATTTTCAAACCAGGAGTAATCGAGATGCGAGACATCATCCACCAGATAAGCCCGGGTGCCGCGATTCACGGACATTTCCACCAGTCGTTTTGAATTGGAACTGTTCTGGCTGCCTACAACCAGAACCAAATCGCATTCGGGTGCAAGTTTCTGCACCGCGGTCTGCCGGTTGGTGGTGGCGTAGCAGATGTCTTCTTTAGGGGGAGCCTGAATCCGCGGGAATTTCGCCTTCAGGGCGGCAATTATTTTGGCGGCATCATCCAGACTAAGAGTAGTCTGTGTGAGATAGGCCACCCGGTGGTCATCGGGGATGCTTAATTTTTCAACGTCGGCAACGCATTCCACTATGCTGATGGCGGCAGGGGCTTCGCCCAGAGTACCCACGACCTCATCGTGGTCGGCGTGTCCGATGAGAACTATCGTGAATTTTTGACGAGCATAGCGAATGGCTTCGTTATGGACTTTTGTTACGAGCGGCCAAGTTGCATCCACTTGAACCAGCCCACGGGCATTGGACCTGGCGCGTACTTCGGGCGACACACCATGCGCGGAATAGACCACAGTGCCGCCGTTGGGAACCTCATCGACGGAATCCACAAACACGACACCCTGGCGGGTGAACCTTTCCACTACATGCCGGTTATGAACAATTTCATGGTACACATAAACCGGTGCCCCCTTTAGCTCCAGTACACGATCCACACATTCGATGGCCATATTGACGCCTGCACAGAAGCCACGCGGATTGGCCAGTAGAATCTTCATTTTGTTTTCTCCGAAAAAGGTGTCCTGACCCGCCGACAGTCGCGTTAAACGGCCGATCCACCGGCGAGATCATCCGCAGTGGCTGATTATACCCCGTTCATTCCGCCAGCCCTATTTGCAAGCCAGCCGGAATTCGGGACAATAAGAAGCCCTGCCTCCATTATCTTACCCGATCTGGTGGCGGCTGACCAAGCCCTTAGACCGGGTATTTGGTCTGGTTTTCATGGCAGACAGGAATCGCGTACCGAGCAACTGAATGGACCCCAATATTCTTACCCAAACACCCGCAGGCCCGCCGCCGACGGTTGCAATGGCCATGGCACCGATGACGGATACGGTCGCCGCGGCGCGATACACCTGGAAACTGGCCCACGAACATTACGAAAATTTCACGGTTGTCTCGTGGCTGGTTCCCAAAGCCCTGCGGCAGGATTTTTGTAATATTTACGCATTTTGCCGCACCGCGGACGACCTGGGCGACGAAGTGGCGGACCGGACGACCGCACTGAAATATCTGGATGATTTTCGCAGCCAAACAGTGGCCTGTTATGCCGGCGATACGCGAACGGCAATATTTACCGCGTTGCGCGGGACGATTGACAGGCACAAAATTCCGATTCAACCCTTTTTGGATTTAATTGACGCCTTTGTGCAAGATCAGCGCGTCCAGCGATATGAAACATTTGATCAAGTCCTGGATTACTGCCGCCGCAGCGCGGATCCGGTCGGGCGTCTGGTGCTGTATCTGGGGGGTTACAGCGATCCGGAAAGACAAAGCTATTCTGACAAAATCTGTTCCGCCCTGCAGCTTGCCAATTTCTGGCAGGATGTGCGGTCCGATATTCTGCGCCGCAATCGCATTTATATTCCAGCCGAATCCATGGAACGCTTCGGGGTTACGCAAGAACAGATAATCGCGGGCCGCTGCGATCAGAATTACCGCAATCTTCTGCATTTTGAAGTGGATCGCGCAGCGGACATGTTCAGGCAGGGGCGCCCGCTGCTGCCGCTGATTCGTGCTTCCATGCGGACACAGATATCGTTGTTCAGCCGGGGCGGCTTGGCGATACTCGAGTCGATTCGGCGATTAAATTACGACACACTTACGACCCGTCCGAGACTTTCCCAAACACAAAAGCTCGGACTAATGGGGCGGGCGGTAATGGCAATGGCGATCAAAACCGTGATGCCCGGAGGACGGAAATGACATCGGTCATAAGCCCTTCAACGGACCCGAATCTGGCAAGATCGCAGGCCTTTTGTGAAGAAGTGACGCGCGTACAGGCCCGCAATTTTTATTATGGACTTAAACTGCTGCCTCCGGCAAAGCGCCGGGGAATGTTTGCGCTTTATGCATGGATGCGCCTGGCGGATGATCTGGCGGATGATTCGGCGGACCAGTCACCGGCCAGCCGAATCGCTGTATTGGAAGCGTTCCGTCGCAACACACACGAAGGTGCGAAGGAGCGGCGCGTACCTTTAAATGATTCTTGGCCGGGCTGGCACGCGTTTATTCACTGTGTGGAATCTTTCGGTTTGAAAATTGATCTGCTGGACGACATGATTGATGGCCAGGTAGGGGATATTCTGTTCACTCAGCCGCAAACCTTTGCCCAGTTACGCGAATATTGCTATCGCGTGGCCAGCGTGGTGGGCCTGGCAAGCATTCAAATCTGGGGGTTTACGGGCGGTGAACAAACGCGCGCCATGGCAGTGGATCGGGGAATCGCATTTCAACTGACCAACATATTGCGCGATGTGCGCGAAGATGCCGCGCGAGGCCGTTATTACTTACCACTGGAAGATATGCGCCGATTTTCAATTGATCCGGGCGAACTTCTTTCCGAGCCCAGTCGTGCGGGCATGGAGGCCTTGCTGCGTTTTGAAATCCAGCGGGCCAAGGATTTTTTTGCCAGCAGCGACGGTCTGGAATCGTGCATTTCCGCCGACAGTCGCAGTTCGTTGTGGGCCATGACAGCAATTTATTCCGGTATTTTGAGCAAAATTTCACATGATCCGCTGCGTGTGCTGAATGGCCGCGTAAGGCTGAATTCCATGAGTAAATCCTGGATCGCCTTGCGCGCATGGATTTCCCGCTAGCGGTCGTCGCTCGGGAAGGAAAACCGGCACAATCTGAAAAAAGCCGGCAGGCCGGCAGCGGTGCGGCAGCCATACCTCTGTTACGCGCGGCCCAAACCATTTAGCCATGGGCTATCGGAAGGGTTCATTTGTCTTTTCGCCACCCTTGGCGACTTGCGCCTGTTGCCATAATATGAACGCGGCAGGAATCAGGTATCTGCAACCGTGAAAGGAACTCAGCTTCATGCGTGACCAAAGACTCGATCGTCTGGCCTCTGTGCTCGTTGGATATTCCGCCGCCGTTAAACCCGGTGAGCTTTGCCGAATTTCCGGGGAAACCGTTGGTCTACCGCTCATCGAAGCTATTTACGAGCAGGTTCTGCGCGCAGGCGGCCATTGTTTTATCAGCATGACTTCCGACGCAATGGACGAAGCGTTTTACCGCCTGGCACAAAAGCCGCAACTTGAATTCGTTTCCCCGATCAGCAAATTTATTGTGGAAAACATGGATGTGTCCATAGGGCTTTGGGCCGAAGAAAACACGAAAAGCATGACGAATGTGGACCCCAAAAAGCAGGCCGCCGCGGCCCAGGCTCGCCGGGGCATTTCCAAACGTTTTCTGGAGCGCGCGGCGGAAGGCAAACTCAAATGGGTTGGCACTCAATATCCCACGCAGGCCAGCGCCCAGGATGCGGAAATGTCCTTGCATGAATATGAGGATTTTGTTTTCCGGGCCGGATTGCTGCACCTTCCTGACCCGGTGGCGGCGTGGAAAGCCATCAGCGAAAAGCAGCAGCGTCTGGTGGATTACCTGAACAAAACCAGTGAAGTACGCATTATCGGCAAAGATACGGACCTTCGCCTGGGGGTGAAGGGCCGTACGTGGATCAACTGTTGCGGCCACGAAAATTTTCCGGATGGCGAAGTATTTACCGGCCCGATCGAAGATGCGGTCAATGGAACCATTCGCTATTCATTCCCGGCCGTTCACCATGGCCATGAATGCCATGACATTGTGTTGACGTTCAAGGACGGGAAAGTGACGGATGCCCGCGCCGGTAAGGGAGAAGACTTCCTGCACGCGATGCTGGCACAGGACGCCGGAGCTAAAACACTGGGTGAAATTGCCATTGGTACAAATTTTTCCATTACCCAATATACAAAAAATACACTCTTTGATGAAAAAATTGGTGGAACCTGCCACGCCGCGCTTGGTGCGGCCTATCCGGAAACAGGCGGCATAAACGAAAGTGGCCTGCATTGGGATATGGTCTGCGATCTGCGTGAGCCGGGCCGCCGTATAGAAGTGGATGGCAAAACCATTCTGGAAGCCGGCCGGTTTCTAAACAGTGACTGGCCCAACCCCGGCTGATGGTATGCATCTGGTTTTAGCGGACACAGCTCAAAAGTGTGGGCCGACTTTGAATTATACACCCTTTTTTTTCGGAGCTAACATGAAAAGTCATCCGGGCAAGACCACCATTTATTTGCTGGCCACTGCGGCGTTTTTGTTCATGCAAGCCGGTTGCCAGCACCATAGCGATGCGAATGCCGCCACCGGTACAAATACTTCGGAACCGGCTGCCGTTCAACCGGCCGCAACGAACGCGAGTCTGAAACCTGCCACGCATTTTGTGCATATCAAAAAGCTTGCCAATGGCATGATACTGGAAGATATAAAGCTTGGCACTGGCCCTAAGCCCAAAGAAGGTGCCAAGGTAACGGTCAATTACACCGGCTGGCTGAAAAATGGCACCATTTTTGATTCATCCCATCTACCCGGCCGCACACCTTTCCAGTTTAATCTTGGCCAGCACCAGGTTATTTCCGGCTGGGACATTGGCGTGGCCACCATGCGGCAAGGCGGCATTCGCCAACTGGTCATTCCTGCGGCAGAGGCCTATGGAGCCGATGGCATGCCCCCCACCATTCCGCCGGATGCGACGCTGACTTTTCGCGTGCATCTTTTGAATGCCGGCGGGATACAAGCCGTGCCGACCGATACCATCAGCCCCAGTTCCGCGGCCAAAGCTCCGGCAACCGAGCCAGTCAAACCACTGACGCTGAAACCTTCCAGCAAATTTGTGGATACCAAAAAACTTGCGGATGGTCTGATTATTGAAGATGTCCAAATTGGGAAAGGCCCTATGCCGCAATTGGGCGATAATGTAACGGTAAACTATACGGGCTGGCTGGCCAATGGGAAAATTTTTGACTCCTCCCATCTGCCAGGTCACACACCGTTTCAGTTTGATCTAGGCCAACAACAGGTGATTCCCGGCTGGGATATTGGCGTGGCCACCATGCATCAAGGAGGCATACGCCAGTTGGTGATCCCGGCGAATCTGGCCTATGGAGCCGATGGCATGCCGCCGGTCATTCCCCCCAATGCCACACTGACCTTCCGCATTCATCTGCTGGTGATTCAGCCAAAAATGCCCACTCCGTAAGGGTTATGGCAAAAACCATCCGGGTTTGCTAATATGATCGCTCCATGCGGGCGTAGCTCAATGGCAGAGCGCCAGCCTTCCAAGCTGGCTGTTGTCGGTTCGACTCCGATCGCCCGCTTTCAACACACCATTATGAACCGTCGTGCAGACTCCTGCATTTATAGATATTTGTTCGCTATCGGCATTCCCATTTTCAAGATCGCCGGGTGTGCATCCAAGCGCACCAGAATGACCTGGAAAGAGTGCAGTTTTGTGCGCCATTTTGGTTGGCCGCTTGGTGCGATGGCAAATCGTCTGTCCGAGTCTTGCGGGCCGCCACGCCACCGGAGTATCGATGTCAGGGTGACATTTCTACTTCTGGACGACAATATCCCGAATTTGTGCTTGAACAGCCTGTTCGCGTCTGTTATACTTCCGGATTCGGAAATTGGACATGCGCGAGGCTCTGTCTTAACAAAGAGCCGTCGGCATACCAGTTCTGCGACCCGGCATGCGTTCGGCCCGGGGGAAATTTTTCGGCGGCGTTGCCGGGAAATTCCAGAGTTCGTCGCGTTTTTTCCGCCCCTCATTCCTCCCACTATTTTATTGGACACACCACAG
>JAJZOA010000130.1 GCA_021852225.1 Planctomycetota bacterium | reverse complement strand
GTTTAACCGGATGTGTTTCCTGAAAATAATTACTCCCGATTTCGCCGCTTGGAATGTGCGCTGCAATGGCCAATACCGGCACGCGGCTGCGCTGGCAATCATATAAACCATTAATAAGGTGCATATTCCCCGGCCCGCAACTTCCCGCACACACCGCCAGTTCGCCGGTAAGGTGCGCCTGGGCACCGGCGGCGAACGCGGCCGTTTCTTCGTGCCGCACGCCGATCCACTCAATATCTTTGCGTTTGCCAATTTCTTCCAAAATGCCGTTCAGGGAATCACCCACCACGCCGTAAATGCGCTCGACCCCGGCGGCAACCAGCGTTTCAATAATGATTTTAGCAACACTTTTTTGCATCATCAGACTCCTTGACTTCAATTTCGGGCGTCTGCCGTATGCGCATTCTGTCAAAGTGCCGGCGATTGTGATAGGAATCGCATGCGGACATTACCCCTTAATCCCGCTGTGGATTTCGTCCAGTTCCCCGCCATTATGCCGCAAAATACGCCCCTGTTAGCGGGCTGTCAACTCGCGTGCATATAGTCCGCCAGTCCTGCCCGATAAGCAATAGCCAGTAAGAATCAAGCTACGCTTGGCGAGCCATTAGGTTGATCGATTTCATATTCCAGCCTTGCGACTCTATGATAGGACAGGGAAAAAAGGTTTTAACTCCCGCGCAATCTGGAGATGTCAAATGACCGAGACCTGTTGGCGCAATCGACCCGTGGCGGAAAAACTCCCCACAAGTACTTTTTATAAAAGCGGCGTTCGATTTTTCCTTCGCGGGCGGCATTGTTGTGCGACAAAGCTATGGCCGCACGTATTTTCGCAGCTCAAACGTGAACTGCCGCGCCGGAATTCGATTTTAACCAGCATCATCGCCGTAACTTTCGGCATAGGCGCAGCCAGTAACGCGATTGCCCAAATTAGGCCGGTCGCAGGCGGCAGTTTATCTGTCAGGGTTGATACGCCTCGGCCACCGGCTTCTGCGCAGGCGATCATGCGGTGGAAGCTCGGGCTGCGGTACTATGAAGGAGTCGGTGTAAAAAGGGATTACCGAAAGGCCATGCGACTGTTTCGGCAGGCCGCCGCCGGGGGCAGTGCCCGAGCCATGGCCAGCATCGGATTGATTTATGCCCAGGGCCGCGTCTTGCCGCAGGATTATACAAAAGCTCGCGCGTGGTACACGAAATCAGCCCGCCGTGGTGATGCCGCCGCCATGTGCATGCTGGCGACTGAAATTCTTAAAGGCCAGGGTGGCATTAAAGATAGCGCTATCGCCGTGCAATGGTACCGCAAGGCTATGGTGGCCGGCAGTCCGCTGGGCATGTATGGACTCGGCATGTGCAGGCAAAAAGGGATCGGTGAACGGCAAGATATGGCCAAAGCGCTGGCGTGGTACCGCAAAGCCGCGATTGCCGGAATGCCCGCCGCCATGGTCAAAATCGGTTCTTTCTATGCCCTTGGAACGGGCGTTTCAAGAGATTACAAAAAGGCCATTCATTGGTTTCGTAAAGGTGTCGCGGTCCATTCGGCCCGAGCGATGGCCTGCATGGGCAATCTGTATTTCCATGGCGCCGGCGTTGAACAGAATTATCACAAGGCGATGCAGTGGTACAAAAAGGCGGCCGACGCCGGGGATGCCGGCGCCATGAATAATATCGGCGGACAGTATCTGTATGGTCAGGGCGTACAACGAAGTTATCGCCGCGCGGCTGCGTGGTTTCATCGGGCGGCGGCGGCGGGCAGTTCCGCCGCGATGCTGAATATCGGTGGCCTGTACCTGCATGGACGCGGTGTGCCCCAAGACCCCAAGAAAATGCGTTACTGGTTTCGCGAAGCCGCTAAAGACGGCAATCGGAACGCCATGGTGAATATGGCCGCCATTAATCTGAATGGAATGGGTGGCAAGCCGGATCAACGCCGCGCTATTTTCTGGTTTGGCAAGGCAGCGGCCGCCGGCAGCCCGCGGGCCATGTATGCCCTTGGCGCTATATATTATGACGGACAGGGAGTGCCACAGAATCAAGCCAAAGGATTGGAGTTGATTCGCAAAGCCGCCGCCGCCGGAAGCAGACAGGCGCGGCAAGCGCTGGCGAAAGTCGCAAAAGATAATCAGCCCGCCGCGTCCAATAAATAGTGTCTGCCCGGCAATGAATGATGCCGCGATTGGCTGCCGGTTCCCGGTTGCAATCAGCTTGCACTTAAAAAGTCAGCCGGAAATCCGGAAATCCGCCAAAAAGGGATTGTTTTGCAAAAATCCCGGATTTCCGCTAAACTCCCCAGTCTTGGACTTTTTAGAAAGGTGCATGATGGCACGCAGAAAACGGAATCATAAACTTCGCTGGAACGGTAAGGCCGCCAATCATGGGCGCAAGCCCAGCCGCGGTCGCATTAAAGGTTGGAGCGCCAAGCATTACGGTATCTGACCGGTTTGGCGTCACTTCAGCGGATACCATGCAACTCATATTCTGAACTTCCCGTTTGACCTTAGCCGTGGTAAGCCAGAACGGTTTGATTCGCGTATGGGGGCCGGTCTATCAACGTATTCCGGCGCAGGCGAATCAGCCTTGTTTGATGGCCAGTCCGACTTCAGAAAATGCGCCCTTCTCCACCTGTCGCCACGTCTTGTGGATACGATTGAAAACTTCATCATCCGCGGCGGTCCATTCGACGGATCTGCGTTGCATAGCGGTTTTGGCGATTTTAACGGCTTTGTCAAAATCCAGCGGACTTGTCCCTTTGTCCGTAACCCAGCCGAAGCTGGGAACAAATTTTGGCGGTCGGGCAGCGATTACATGACTGGAAAAGCCAATGACCGTTCCCGTGGTCAAGCAGGTTCCGATGCCGATTTTGGCATGATCGCCAATAATGGACCCCTGAAACTGCAAGCCGGTATCCTGTTCCACTCCGTTTACCGGCATGCGCACATTGCCATAGGTGTTCTTCAAATTGCTGGTAATGGTTCCGGCACCCAGATTCACCCATTCGCCGATTACGCTTTGGCCCACAAAGCCATCATGTTGTTTGTTGGAATTTCCAAAAAAAATAGATGAAATAACTTCTCCACCCACGCGGCAATTGGGGCCTAAGGTGGTATCCTCCCGAATGTCCGCGCCCGTTCGAACAATGCAACTGGCACCCACACAAGCGGGTCCGGTAATAACGGCGTTGGGGCGAATTTCCGCACCACGTTCAATTATGATCGGTCCATTGGTTGCATCCAGCACCACGCCGGGGTAAATCTTTACTTCAGGCCCGATGTAAATATTATCCGGTGCCAACAGGTGCGACCCGGTCATCGGTTCGCTTAGCCGTGCCCGGCCCCGCTGGGCAAAGTCATCCATCAGCAAGCGTCGTTGGTTAAGAACCAGTTCCCACGGATGTCGCACCACCAGGGCATTGGACAGACTGCATCGCAAAGAAGGCATGATCTCATCAATTGCCTTGGACCGCACCAGACGCCGAAGGTCCATTTCTCCTAGTCGCGCGCCGCTTACCCGTACCCAGGTAAAGTCTCCGCGAGCCAGTTCCGCCGCATCCGGTGGTGTTTCGGGCAGGGGGTCGGTCATAATCCAGCGGGCATTAATAAAAATAGCTCCGCGACTGGAATCAATTTTGGGGTTAACCGGAAGGCGAATTTCCTGCCGTACTTTGGCGGCCAGCGTGTCACGCACCAGAACACCTTCAGGCGGTCTGGGCAGATTCCGACAAATTCGATCCAGCAGCGTGGAAGCGCCACATCGCAGCAGAAATGCCGGCCGCGCATAAGTAAGCGGATATAGCTCTTCAATGTGGCCGTCTTCTAAAATGTAAATGGGTGTCATAGCCTGTTCATACGAATGTTTGTCGCCCCAGCAAGGCCTTCTGGCCATCAGCCGCTCTCGCGATCCCCGCACCAGCGTCTCTGCCCCCTCGGCCAGATACGGGCCATGTTCCCGTTCTGTGTGTTCTTATTCTCAAACGCCATCCGCCCGAACGGATGTGGCGCGTGTATTCAAAATAAAGCCTCCACCGCAATGCCGTGAGCCGGTAGAGTTCGAACCCTTTTGACAAGGGCGGACCAGCGCAAACCAAGGCTCCGGACTTCCACACTGTCCCGATAAATCGGGACCAGGCTTGTCCATCAATCCCCCGTTCGGGGTCCTTTTGCAATGTTCATCGGTCCGAAGCAATATGCCGGGCTAACACGAACATGGCAGAGGCCTTATTCTTGTACTCTTATCGGCGATGAAAATCAATCAGTTGAGGAAACCTTCCCTTTGCTTCAGGCCGCCGCCGCCAGTCATCCACCATCGGTCATGTCCAGCTCCAACCGCGATTTGGGACCGCAAATGGCTAATTCCAACGGGTTTATGAAAGTTTCGCTGCGCAAAATATCGCACCGATGTCGCCGATTACAGACTTATTTCATGTCAGGTCTCCGGTCTGTGAACATTGCATAACCTGGCCTGCGTTAACTCAAGTAGTCCTCATTTTCCGCGCCATTGGCGATATTCGCGGTTCATCATGCATCCTGCCGCCCGGGGGGTGAATTGCATCACTGCCTACACAGGCCAGTTGCATTATTATGCGGAACGGTCAGCCTGTGGAAAGTGTCCGGATACCAACCTTATTTCCAGAATAACATTTGAGTTGACCGGCCCGCGGACTTAAACTTCGTAAAAGGCCAATTCTGTATAAAGGCCGGTTTTTTGGAGAATTGAAAAATGACCGCGGTCGGACAATCCAAAGGATGTCGTATTGAAAAAGATTCCATCGGTGCCCTGGAAGTTCCCTTGGATGCCTATTACGGTGTTCAAACGCTCCGGGCTATGCGGAATTTTCCGATTTCGGGCCAGCCGATGCCGCAGGCGTTTATCAGCGCGCATGCCCTTCTGAAAAAGGCCGCTGCGGTGGTGAATCATGAGCTTGGCCTGCTGGATGACAAGCGCAAGGACGCCATCTGCCAAGCCGCGGATCAAATTTCTGCCGGCGGCCTTTCGGATCAGTTCCCCGTTGATATCTATCAGACCGGTTCGGGCACCAGCACAAACATGAATCTTAACGAGGTCATCGCCAGCCGAGCCAACGAAATTCTGGGCGGCCGCCGTGGCGACAAAGCCCCAGTGCATCCCAACGACCATGTGAACATGGGCCAGTCCAGCAACGACACCATACCCACTTCCCTGCATGTGGCGGTGCTGGCGGAAATGAAACATGTTCTGACGCCCGGCCTGAAAAAACTGGAAGCTGCTTTACGCCGCAAAAGTGACGAACTCTGGCCAGTTATAAAAACGGGCCGTACCCACCTTCAGGATGCAACTCCCATTCGGATGGGGCAGGAATTTCTCGGTTTCGCCGGCCAGATTGAACGTTCCATCCAGCGGCTGGCGGCGGCGGAGGCCGATCTGGCGGAAGTGGCGCTGGGCGGCACGGCGGTGGGCACGGGTATTAACGCGCATCCCAAATTTTCCCCGCGGGTCTGCCAACTGCTGGCCCACTGGAAGGGAATTAAAATAGTGGAAAGCGCCAACCATTTTCAGGCTCAGTCCACGCTGGATTCCGCCGCGTTTGCCTCCGGCGTGCTGAAAACCATTGCCATCAGTCTGACTAAAATCGCCAATGACATCCGCTGGATGAGCTGCGGCCCGCGGGCCGGCTTCGGCGAAATCGAGATTCCCGCCGTGCAGCCGGGCAGTTCCATTATGCCGGGAAAAGTGAATCCGGTAATTGCCGAAAGTCTGCTGATGGTCTGCCAGCGCGTTATCGGAAATGATGCCACGGTCGCGGCGGCGGCGTCGGCGGGAAATTTTGAATTAATTGTAACCATTCCGGTGGTGGCGGCGGCGTTAAATGAATCGGTGGTGCTATTGGGCCGGGCCGCGGCTAATTTTGCCGATCAGTGTGTGGATGGTTTGTCCGCCACGCGGCGCGGCCCGGAACTGGTGGAAGCCGGCCTGATGCTGGCCACCGCTCTGGCACCGGTTATCGGTTATGAAACCGCCGCGGCTATCGCCAAAGAGGCGGCCAAATCAGGCAAAACCATCCGTCAGGTGGCCGCGGAAAAAACTGACCTCTCCGCCAGCCAACTGGATGAATTGCTGGATCCGGCGACCATGGTTGAGCCGTCGGACCGCATTCTTCCCACCGCCGGATGACTTGGTCGGATGCGTGCCGCCGGCCGAAGGCGACTCTGGCGTCTGGCCGGACAAAATTCCCGAAGCCATTGCCGCACTGGTATCGTGGCGCGATTTATGGTAGACCTTTGATAGGAACTATCTGATGAAGCTGTGAGGTATGTATGGGTCAACCCGCTTCCAACGAAGAACAAAAACGCATGGCCGATCCGGCCACAGCCGCGGTTTGGCGCAAATGGGGGCCTTATTTATCTGAGCGGGCATGGGGCACGGTGCGCGAGGATTACTCCCCTGATGGCAATGCGTGGGGCTATTTTACGCACGATATCGCTCGCAGCCGCGCCTATCGCTGGAATGAGGATGGCATTGGTGGACTGTGCGATGACCAGCAGATTCTCTGCTTTGCTCCGGTATTCTGGAATGGGCGCGATCCGATTTTAAAGGAGCGCATGTTCGGCCTGACTAACCAGGAGGGTAACCATGGCGAAGATGTGAAGGAATACTACTACTTTCAGGAAAACACGCCTTCGCACTCGTACATGAAAATGACCTACCGCTATCCGCACGCGGAATTTCCCTATCGGCAACTGGTGGAAATAAACCGTCATCGCGGACCTGATCAACCCGAATATGAACTTGTGGATACCGGCGTATTCGCGGATGACGCATTTTTTGACATCGTGATCGAATACGCCAAGCGTTCGCCAGAGGAAATTTTATTCCGCTGTACAGTTAAAAACTGTGGAAAAAGCTCCGCCACGTTCCACATGTTGCCCACGCTCTGGTTCCGCAATACCTGGTCCTGGGGCGCTGCACCAGGCAAGGAACCGGTCATTCGGATGGTCGGCGGAGATTCCGGCGATTACACGGTTTTTCAGGCAGATCATCCGCAGCTTGGTTCCTTCAAGTTCTGGTCCCATGGCGGCGGTGAGCCGCTTTTTACTTTCAACGAAACCAACCGCCAGCGGCTGTATGGCGCCCCCAATACCCACCCGGCTGTAAAAGATGCGTTTCACGACTATCTGGTCCGGTCCATGCATACCGCGGTCAATCCCCAGTCGCGGGGAACCAAAGCCTGCGTGCATCACCATTGGCTGATGGCTCCCGGTGAAACGCAGGTTGTTGAGGCGGCCCTGGTCGGTGCGGGTGTGCAAAATCCGATGGCCGATTTTTCCGCTGTTTTCAATAACCGCATCGCCGAGGCAGATGGTTTCTACAAGGCTATGGTTCCGGCCGCGGCCGATCGCCAACTTCATGACATTCATCGCAAAGCCCTTGCCGGTATGTTGTGGAGCAAACAGTTTTACAATTACGATGTCGCCGTCTGGCTGAAGGGCGATGGTGATTATCCGCCGCCGCCACAACGAAAAACGGGTCGTAATTCAGGTTGGACCCGCTTTAAGGCGTCCGATGTGATTGTGATGCCGGACACATGGGAATACCCTTGGTTTGCCGCATGGGACTGGGCGTTCCATTGTCTGACGCTTGGCTATGTGGACATTGATCTGGCCAAATCACAAATGGAACTGATGGTCAGCGAGCGGTATCAGAACCTGTCCGGACAAATCCCCGCCTACGAATGGTCATTTGATGATGTGAATCCGCCTATTCAGGCGCTGGCGACCTGGCGCGTTTATAATATGGAAAAGCGTCTGCACAATGGAAAGGGCGACCGGGCTTTTCTGGAACGCATGTACCATAAACTGCTGCTTAGTTTTGTCTGGTGGGTGAACCGCAAAGACAGCCGCGGAAATAATGTATTTCAGGGCGGATTTCTGGGGCTGGATAACATTTCCGTGTTTGATCGCAGTCAGCCGCTGCCGGATGGCCAGATTCTGGAACAGGCGGATGCCACCGGCTGGATGGGGCTTTTCTGTCTGAACATGATGACCATTGGACTGGAACTGGCGCAGCATGATCCCGTGTACAGCCATCTGGCATTGAAATTTTTTGACCATTTTCTGGCTATTTCGCAGGCCATTAACGCGCCCGCTGACGGCAGTGTCGGCTTGTGGGATTCTCAGGATGGTTTTTATTATGACAAAATCACCAGCCGGCATTCCGGCCAGAGCATTCCTCTGCGCGTCCGGTCCGGTGTGGGCCTGATTCCGCTTTATGCGGTGCAGGTGCTTGAGAAGAGCTGGTTTGCCAATTTGCCAGCATTTAAACAGCGCTGGGATTCCAAAATAATGCAGGACCACATTGCCCGGGAATGCGTCGGCATAACCTGGTCGGAAGATGGAAACCACTGTTTGCTTAGCATTGCCAGCCACAAGCGGCTTGGCCGGGCCTTGGCTCGTGTGGCCGATCCGGCGGAATTTCTTTCTGACTTCGGCCTGCGTTCCCTTTCCCGTTATTATCTGGACCATCCATACAGCATTGGGTTTGATAATAAAGAATGGACCGTGAAATATGAACCTGCGGAATCGCGCACGGCACTGTTTGGGGGAAACTCCAACTGGCGCGGCCCCATCTGGTTTCCCACCGCCTATCTGCTGATTACCGCCTTACGCACATTCCATCGCTTCTATGGCGATAAAGTGACTGTTGCCTCCCCTGTGGAACCCGGCAAGCAGATGAATCTGCGGGCGCTGTCGGAAGAGCTTTCTAAACGCATGATCGCCATTTTCATTCCAGATAAAAATGGGCACAGGCCATTTCTTGGCGGGGAAATGCTTTTTCAGCAAAATCCGCTCTGGAAAGACCTGATTGTGTTCAATGAATATTTCCATGGCGACAACGGCGCGGGAATTGGCGCATCTCATCAGACCGGCTGGACCGCACTGGTGGTGCAATTGATTGATTATGTCAGCCGCGGTTATACGCAGTCCGGCGGCTAACGGCCCCAATCGTTCCGCCGCAAGTTCGCACATTCATGGTTTTATGCGACCATTGCACATATATGGCGTGGCGTGTGCTGTACCGGTTCTCCGACAGCACGGGGGTGCCAGCCTCTGGTGCCGCTCACCTTTGATCCTGCCGTTTGTGCCCCTGCATTGACGCTGTGTCAGGAGCCTTTTTCTCCCTTCTTGACGAAGCTGGTTTCATCTCCAACTCCAATGGAAAGCTCCTCGACCTGATCGGGCGGCCGCCTTTAGTGCACACGGATGTCCATCAGGTGATTACCCCGGCGGCGATTTTCCAAAACATCTGCAATGCCCGCAGATCAATCCCTGTTTCGTTGCCGATCGTCTCGATACTCCTGCGCGGCAGATTCAACCACTGACTGCGTGCATAACGCGGCGCATGAACCGGCGATCCCTGACGGCCGGAACAGTCATTGAATTCGCCCATGAAGCGGCGCGGCTGGCCGCCCGTTTCCATAATATCCGACGTTTCCATGCCCGAACTCCTGGTTACATTCCGTTCCAGTTGATTCCTCGGTAACTCTATTCATTTTCCTGAGCAAAAAGGTCGTTTTAGAATTAAAATAGGCTAAATGTGACAGAACAAACACAAAAGTTGAAGATACTATCAATTCAGGCGGAGAATAATGATAGATTATCTGTGCACTCATTGTGGAACGAGGCTAGAGGCCCCAGAATCCCTGTGCGGGCAAGATCAAAAATGTCCGCAATGTGCACAGCGAACAGTGGTTCCGATTCCCATGGCCCGTCTGGCCAGTAAAACCATATCACAGCCCTTGGAAAATGGTCCTCAACCGCCCGGGATAATTAAGGTCCCTTTACTTATTTCTGCTATTTGCAATTGCGTTATGGCATTCCTCTGGTTTATAACGCCATTTAGTGCCGATTTCCCTGCACCACCATATTGCATCATCTTCGCCGTTCCACTTATTGTACTTCTTATTTTTGAATTTAAATTATATGCAGATTTACATGATCCGAAAATAGTCGTTCCATCATCACGCGTAAGGACCATTGCAATTTACGAGATTGTGGCAGGATTAGTTAACCTTGGCGCATTAGTTTGTGGAATTATTATATTGACAAATCTCGCGAATGCAGACATCAATAAAGGTAAAGTGCCAGTTTGATAAGGAATGATATTGTTTTAAACATGAGCCCGGAGCGCTCAATATAAAGGATTGCGCTTGCCATTGAAAAGGTGCATGAAAAGTAGGCGACGGGATTCGAACCCATCACGATCTGTCCACAATTCAGCTACGTCAATAGTACCACCATTCCTGCGAAGGTTCCCTGCCCCACGTTCGGCGACGCGAGTGTGGGCGGTGCGCTAAGGCGTGGCGGTTGATGCCGAACAATATCAGGATATACAAAAACGCCCCGTCGGAAGCGATGGCCGGACGGCCCCCTCGGTCCACCGCCGGTCCAGGTCTGCCCAAAGCCCGCCCGCCAGCCAGAAACGTCTGGTAAAAATAACAAATATATATAAAAACATGTATTGAGTCGAAAGATTGTGATATTTGGGCGGCCGCATATCCTTGGCCAAACGATTCCCAGTCGCCGCGTGCCGGCGCTCTATTCGCCCCCTTTGACTGCGGACTGCGGGCACGAATCAACTCTGCCTGTAACCGACCTGTCGGCTCGTACAACTGCGCCATCAACGCCGGCGGGGAATGGTCGGAACCCTGAACAGACGATTCCTCAAATGTCATTGCTGAACATTCCACAAGACGCCTTTTCCACGCATCAATACGCGGCGGATGGACCTGATACAAACCCGCCAACTCACCAATAGTGCGCTGGCCCTTCATCGCCTCAATGGCCAACTTGTCTTTGAACCGCGACGTAAACTGACGACGTTTTACCAACATAAAATAGACTCCGAAAACCGGGTAAAAACCACCTTGGCAGCGAGCCCATTGTTTGGGAGTATTACAGTTTTCGATTCTGTCTGGTATACCCCAGATTCGGAGGTGACACTTCTATTTCCGTTAAGGGGTGACATTTCTACTTCGGCTCTACAGGCCAACAGTGCGGATATTGTTCCAACCGCCGGTCAACGCTATACTTTCAACGCTGAACTAATCGAGCCAGCAGCGGCTCTATGTTTTTCCGGGGAATTTCATGCCCAATCTGTCTGTGGCCAAACTAGCTCTTGAAGATGGAACTGTATTTACTGGCACTGCATTTGGCGCGGTGCAGTGCCGCGCGGGCGAAGTGGTGTTTAATACATCACTTTGCGGATATCAGGAAATTCTTACCGATCCGTCTTACCGCGGCCAGATTGTCACCATGACCTATCCGCAAATCGGAAATTATGGTATTGCCAATACCGATGACGATGAATCGGCAAGAGTGCAAGTGGATGGTTTTATTGTCAAGGAACTTTCGCCCGTCGCCAGCAATTTCAGATCGGTGGAATCTCTGCATGAATACCTTCTGCGACAGGGGGTTGCGGGTCTGGCGGGAATTGATACCAGAGCCTTGGTCCGCAAACTTCGCACCCAAGGGGCGCTTAAGGGGGTCATCTGCACCGATCCAGACCGTGTGGACGATGATCTGGCGCTTATTCAACAGGCCAACGCCTGGACCGGCCTGGTCGGGGCAGACCTGGTAAAACTCGTGACGCCCGCAAAGCCATATCCTTGGACAGAGGACAAAGGCGCTTGGGCACAGTTTACCGACGCCCACGGTCCCGCCAAATTTCACGTCGTCGCCCTGGATTGCGGTGCCAAGCGGAATATTTTACGTAATCTGGTCCAGAGCGGTTGCCGCGTGACCGTGGTGCCCGCGTCCGCCACAAGCGCCGAAATTCTGGCGCACAAACCTGACGGAGTGTTTGTAAGCAACGGCCCCGGCGATCCGGAACCGATTACTTACGCCCAGCGGACTCTGCGTGAATTGATCGGTCAAAAACCGATTTTCGGTATCTGCCTTGGCCATCAGCTTCTTGGCCTGGCTTTGGGAGCCACAACCTATAAATTGAAATTCGGCCATCGTGGCGGCAACCAGCCGGTGCGCAACACCGGAACCGGAAAAGTGGAAATTACATCGCAGAACCATGGCTTCGCGGTCGATGTGGCTTCTCTTGAAAAACGGGGCGGCCAGGCCACGCATATCAATTTGAATGATCAGACTCTGGAAGGGTTTCGCATGAAATCCGAACCGGTTTTTGCGGTGCAGTATCATCCGGAGGCCAGCCCTGGCCCGCATGATGCCACCTATCTTTTTGACTGCTTTATTCAGATGATGGAAACCGGCACCAGTCCCACCGCCGAACAAATGAATGACGCCCAGAAAAAACGAACCCTGACACCGGCCTAACCGTTGCCCGGCCTCCTGATTTCTGCTGGGAAATGGGGCTTGTAAGCGGGCAAGCCGGGCCGCCGATAATGTCGGGTCAATCCGCCAAATCTAACCACATGTTTTGTTCCGGCGAAATTGCGCTTTCTGATGATCGCGCCAGAAACGTTGATTGCGCCGCATTGTACAGCCTTTTTCTAAATTCCATCCGTGCGCCGGACCGATAGCAACCATTGGATTCGATATAGGCGATTCACGTAATCGCGCTGCCAGCGGCAACGGGCAGAACATTCAATTGCCGATGCTGCACCCAGAAATGATGCATCGGACGTTTCAGGAACCAACGCAATGCAGAATGTCAGATTCTTAAAATCTGGTTTCACACTCATTGAGTTGCTGGTGGTCATTTCCATTATTGCGTTGTTAATCGCCATACTGCTGCCTTCGCTGGGGCGAGCGCGCGAACTGGCCAATCGGTCCGTTTGTTCCGCCAATGAACGCAGCATTCTGCAAAGTATGATTATCTACGCGCAAAGCGATAATAATTATTTCCCCACCGTGGTCGGGCCGGCTGCCACCACCTATCAGAATAATGTGGGCAATCCGTTGGCGGGAAGTTCCGCCAGCGCGGGCACCGTGGTGTACGGGTTTTACAATACACCCGTTCAACAGGGTTCACCCATGGCCTGCATGTGGTTGCTGGTTTTGCAGGGTTATATAACGCCTAAAAGCTTCATCTGCCCGTCCGATCCATTTGGCCTGAATCCTTCCAATGAATTCAGTGCCAGTCAGACCTATTACAGCAATTTTGGAATGGTGGCCGGTTCGTCTACGCCCTCGCTAATCGGCGCTGGGGAAAGCTATTCGATTGCTTACCCGTGGAATTACCTTAGCAATGCCACGGTCGTGGGCGCATGGTGGAACGATACATACGCCTCCAGCGATCTGCCTGTGGTGTGCGATATGGCACCTGCCCAGGACAGTGCCGCGCCGGGAATGTTGCGCCGCGATGTAACTCAGCCGCTGGTGAATACGTCCACACCGTGGATTTATAACTCTGGCAATCATGCCGGACGCGGACAGAATGTCTGCTATGGCGATGCCCACGTCAAATGGTCCAATAATCCATATGTAGGTGAGTCGCAGGATAATATTTTTACATACGCCTCGCCGGGGACTGCCGGTGGCGGCAGTACCCTGGGCATCGGAGCGGCGGCAACTGGTCCGGCCAACCTGCCCCAGACCGCACCGTTTGATGTGGTCATGGCACCGGTGCGCGATGTTGCGACCGGAGCCTGGTAAAATAGTCCTCCATCTTTCTGGCGGTCAGATGCCCGCACCGGCGCAACCAGCAAATCACGCGATACTTTAAGATTTACCTGTCCGCAGGACCGCTGTGTCTGCCCTGTTGCTTCCTGAATTTGGATAACAGGCTTGCATGAGGAACTGGCCGTTGTGTCTGCCGCGTCAGCGGGTGCTGGTCCGATGCTTCGGCAGCAGTCAGACACATTCGCTTGGCACTTCCGCATCTGCGGCCCGCATTCCACAATTAACCATCCGAAACCTATCGCACATAATAATGTAAAGAGATTGATTTATCTAAACATTTGCGTTGTGGCTAATCTGTATTTCAGCTTGTCCGGTGGGCTGCGGGGTTGTATGCGGCTTCCGTACAGGCAGGATCATGGATTGTGTGGCTTGGAACTTTCGCCGGAGAGCGTTTGTGTTTTCACGTTGGGAAAGTTTATGGGTTGGCCTAACTGCCGCGGGCGTCAGCCCTCGATGGGGTGCGGGCATCTTGCCCGTTTCGTCGCGTGCCGCGGTTCCCCCGTCTGCCTTGAACATTGTGGAATTAAGGCATTCCCGCCGACCCAACGCGGCGGCGTTTAAGCCGCTTTCCGCATGCCGGACATGCGACAGCGCGCAACGCGAGCGCGTGCCGCGTTGAAATTTACGCCGAATATTGCGGGTTATTGGGCGGACAGGGTTTCCTGTGGAGTGACGGTGACGGACACAAATACCGGGCCATACTGGAAAGGTCTGGCAGAGGCCGGCCCGCAAGAATCCCTCCGTCATTGGGTGCAATGGGTTCACGGCGGCCAGAACCGCCTATTGCAGGACCTTGGTCAGAATGCCGGGCGGAAAAGCAACTGGGATGACCACGGCGAATCTGCGGCATTTACAGTATCAGGAATGGGCGTTTACCGCACCTTTTACCTGCCGAAAGAGATATTCAAAATTTCCGCCCGCTTCGGAAATCTGGGGCCTGATTGAGTTTGAAAATTGCGGCCGTCCTGCCCATGTTCGCGGGGAGCGGGTCATTTGTGGCACGCGGCATCAGGAATTAGCCGCCAGCCAGGAAATAATCCATCAATTCATGTCCGGTTTCCACGTGCAAATCGCTGCTGCGGGCGGCGGCTTCCGTATAAGGTCGGGGCACAGCGGATTTTCGCTGGGTGCCGGCCATGGCGAAGGGAACTGGCGCATCATGATGTTTGCGCGTGGAGCATTGTGTGGCGTGGTCCGGCATAATCAGGAGCCGCCATTCGGGAAAAGTCTGGAGCTTTTGCAGAATCGGCCCAACCACATATTGGTCTATACTTTCAATGCTGGCAATTTTAGTGGCGTAATCGCCCTGGTGGCTGGCTTCATCCGGTGCTTCCACATGACAACAGACAATGTCGTAATGGTCCAGTGCGTCGCAGGCATAACGGCCTTGCGCGGCATAATCTGTATCGTGATAACTGGTAATACCGGGTACAACAATGTTTTGCCAGCCCAGCAGGTTGGCAATGCCGCGCAGCAGGTCAACGGCGGTAATCATGGCGCCCTGCTTGCCGAAACGCTGGGCAAATGCCGGCACATTGGCCGCCCGGCCCTGGCCCCACAGCCAGATGTCTGTGGCCTGGTTTTCCCCAAATTGCCGCCGTACCAGATTCACCTCATGATCTTTTAGAACCGCATGGGCTTTCTGCATCATGTCCAGCAGCATTTGGCTGCCTGCCCCTTTGGGCAAGTGGGTTTTGATAGGCTGGTCGGGAATATCGTGCGGTGGCGTGGTGGCCAGCCGCGAAAAGTCTCCGCCATGAATCGTCATCAGGTTGCGATAACTGACTCCCGGATGAAATATCACAGGCGAACCGGTTCCCGCCGGGGCAATCTGTTGAACCACTGCTTCCAGCAGGGTACGGGCTTCGCCATCGGTAATATGACCCGCGGAATGATCCACCATCACATCATCCACTATGGTGACAAAATTGCAGCGGAATACCCAATCTTCGGGAGCCAGTTTAAGCCCCATGGCCGCGGCCTCCAGCGGTGCCCGGCCGGGATGATATTTAGCCGGGTCGTAGCCCAGCAGGCAAAGTGTGCAGACATCCGAGCCTGCGCTGAAGTTGGGTGGAGTGGTGCGAACGGTTCCTATGCGCCCAATCATGGCGACATTGTCCATGTTGGGATTGCGGGCCACCTCAAGCGGCGTTTTGCCGCCCAGTTCGTCAATCGGGGAATCCGCAGCTCCATCCGGAATAACAATTGCATATTTCATAATGGAATAATCCCAAAAAACAAACCGGTTTAAACCGCCGGGTCTATCACCCGCAGGTGCGCCACCTGTCCGCGTATGCAGGAAAGCTGATTGAGTTCGTCCAGCGCATTGCCAATGCTGCCATCGCTGGCTTCATGGGTCATGACCACCAGCGGCACATAACTTTCGGCGCGGGATTCATGTTGAGCGACCGCCGCCAGCGAAATGCCGTTTTTGCCCAGCACGCCGGTAATTTTGTGCATGACTCCGGGTCGGTCCAAGGCCTGCATGCGCAGATAGTGTCGGCTCACTACCGCGCGCGGCGGAACCACCAGAGCCGGTTTGCGCTTTCCGAGTGCCGGCAATTCGCGGAAAAGAACATCCGCCGTTCCCATCGCAGAATCCACAATGTCCGCCAGAACCGCACTGGCGGTGGGCCGGCCACCGGCACCGCGTCCGTAATACAGAGTCTGTCCGCTGGCGTGACCGAACACGCTGATGGCGTTAAACGGCCCGCTGACACTGGCCAGCAAATGCTGTTTGGGTACAAATGCCGGATGCACCCGCAACGAAACGCCATCCTGTATCTTTTCCGCGATGGCCAGCAGTTTGCAGACATATCCCAATTCGCGGCCATAACAGAGATCCTCAGCGTCGAGGGAATCAATACCCTGAATTTGAATTTTCTCAAACGGCACCTGCACGCCAAATGCCAACGCCGCCAGAATAGCCAGTTTGTGAGCGGAATCTGTGCCGCGCACATCCATGGATGGATCCGGCTCGGCAAAGCCTGCGGCTTGTGCCCCAGCGAGTGCCTGGGCATAAGTCTGGCCACCACTGCTCATTTGGGTAAGAATATAATTGCAGGTTCCGTTGACGATTCCGATAATGCGGTCAATATCGTTGGCCACGAGTCCGCGGGCCAGCGCCATGACAATGGGAATTGCGCCGCCGCAGGAAGCTTCAAAACAGACACTTGATTTGGCCTGCCGCGCCGCCCGGAATACTTCAACCCCATGCAGAGCCAGCAGATGCTTGTTTGCGGTTACCACCCGTTTTCCGGCACGCAGGGCTTTTGTGATAAGGCTTTGAGCGGGATCCAGGCCACCGATTAATTCCACCACAATGTCCACTTCAGGGTCGCGCAGAATGCGGCCGGCATCGGCGGTGAAAAGCTGCCGGGGAATGCCAGGGCGAAAGCGATCCGCATCGCGAACCAGAATGTGGCGCAATTCAAATGTCCGCCCGGATCGCCTTTTCAGCAGCGATTTTTCTTTAAGCAGCATCTCGGCCACGGCCGAACCTACCGTGCCGCAGCCCAGAATTGCTACGCCTGTCCGCATGTTCCACTCCATTAAAAACCGGGTCAGCCCATTTTTTCCAGCGGCGGCCCGCAACTCGCATCGCGGCCCGAATTCAACACTAAAAAACGCCTGGATGGACCAAGGGCGGCGAATCCCGCTATATCGGGTCGATCGCGGCCGGGCGATCCTTGGACAATATTCAATCCGCCATAAACGTCGGACCATTAAAAAACCGGTCAACAGGATACGCGCACAAGACTGTTCCATCCAGCGATGCGGATTTTAATGCTGGAAACCGTTACGGGCGGCATAAAGATGAATCCGAACCGGTCGGGTTCCGATTTGTTTACTCCAATTCTTCCTGTTCCACGCGGCGAATGTGGGCACCTACGGCATTAAGCCTCTGTTCAATGTTTTCATATCCGCGGTCAATGTGATATACCCGGTTTACCGTGGTTCGACCGCGAGCCGCCAGCCCGGCCAGCACCAGGGCCGCGGAGGCCCGTAAATCACTGGCCATGACCGGCGCGCCCACCAGCCGCTTTTGTCCCTCAATAATGACAGTCGCTCCTTCCCGGTGGAGGCGGGCACCCAGACGGGAAAGTTCAGCCACATGTAAAAACCGGTCGGGGAAAATTTTTTCCGTCACAATGCTGTTGCCGCCGGCTATGGACAGCAAAGTCATGAACTGGGCCTGTAAGTCGGTGGGGAAACCGGGGTGCGGTTGGGTAGTGATGGTGGTGGCCTCCAGCACGCGAGCGGATGAAACCACAACGGATTCGCACGCGCCATATGACATT
>JAJZOA010000244.1 GCA_021852225.1 Planctomycetota bacterium | reverse complement strand
CAAATCGCCAAGCGGAAGAAAATCCGCTGAATCGTACTATTTTTTTTCGCGAACGGTGAATCTGACGGCGGCGGTGAATATTAAAACCAGGCTTACCAGGGCCAGCACACCGGTCCATGCCTGATGCCGCCAGGACGCTTCCGCGGACTGGGAATACTGCCAAATTTTGAGCGTCAGGGATGGATAGGGTTGATTTGGATCATACACCGCCTGATCATTACCCAGTGCGGTAAAAAGCAGCGGAGCCGTTTCGCCGGCTACACGGGCAATCGCCAGCATAATGCCGGTTGAAATACCCGCCTTGGCGGCCGGCAGGATAACCCGGAACAGTGTTTGTGCGTGCGATGCCCCCAAACCCGCGGAGGCTTCCCGGTGGGCGTGCGGCACCAGGCGCAGCATTTCTTCCGTGGCGCGGGCGATAATCGGCACCATGATGAAGGCCAGCGCCAACGCTCCCGACCATCCGGATTGATGATGCATCGGCACCACCACAAGCTGCCACGCAATGACTCCCAACAGAATGGTGGGGGTGCCCGCCAGCAGATCAATCACCAGCCGGGCGGCATAGGTAAACCACCCCTTCCGCGCATACTCCGCAAGATAGATACCGCAAAGCATTCCCAGCGGAACCCCCAGAACGCTGGATAACATCACCAATATCACCGTCCCGATGATGCAGTTGCGCATGCCTTCCGGTGTTTGAAGCGGCAAATTGGTGAAAAACGCCGTGGTCATATATTCAATGCCGCGGCCGCCGATATACCACAGCACCACAAACAACACCGCCAGGGCCATAAGCGTCGCCAGAATGGACAAGCCGGCAAAGGCGCGGCTGATCCAGCGCCGGCCCGGCCTTCGGCCTTGAAAAGGGTTGACCGGCGGAGAACCGGCCGGTGCGGGAGATACGGTAATGTCACTCATTGTTTTCATCCATTGCGGCGACGGCCTTATCGCTTATCCCGTCCTGCGGAAATCCGGGACAGCATGGCCCGCGCGATCACGTTGGTTAAAAGCGAACTAAGCATGAGAACAAGGGCCACATAAAACATGGCGCTTAAATATATCGGATGGTCCGCCTCCATGAACTCATTGGCCAGCACACCGGACATGGTCTGTCCTCCGGCGAAGAGACTCGCACTGATGGAATCCGTATTGCCGATCACCATAATGACCGCCATGGTCTCGCCGATCGCCCGGGCCATTCCCAGCATGACCGCGCCGAAGATCCCGGCCTTGCAATACACCAGCGCCAGCCGTGTGGTCTGCCACCACGTGGCCCCTAGGCCATACGCGCCCTGCTCCAGTTCCTGCGGAAACTGCCGGAGCACATCGCGGGTGATCGCTGTAATGATGGGAAGAATCATGATGGTGAGAATAAGACCGCCCGCCAGAAAATCACTGCCGGAAGGACCGCCGCGTACAAGATTTGCGGGGAAAAATTCGATATTGCCGCTTGGATATTTGCCGACCGGGATTATTTTGATATGCCTCAGGACATGATAAATCACCGGTTCAAGGTAATTCTGCAGCCACGGAGACATGACAAAGCATCCCCACAAGCCGTAGGCGATGCTGGGAATGGCCGCCAGCAATTCCACCAGAAATGACACCGGACCGGCCATCCAGCGCGGCGCAAGCCGCGTGATGAACACCGCCACGCCGATGCTCAGCGGCACACCAAACAGCAACGCCAGGAAGGTGGTTACGCCCGTTCCGTACACGAAGGCCAGCACACCGTATTTATCACGGCCGGGAACCGGATTCCACGCCTGTGTGGTGAAAAAATGCAGGCCTATCCGACCCAGCGCCTGCCACGAGCCATGGACAAGCACGGCGAATATTGTCAGCAGGATCGCCATGCTGAACAGCACGCCGCCCAGCGCCGCGATATACACCAGTCGATCCAGCCATTTACGCCAGCCACTTTGCGGTGCGTAAATCACCCCGGGTTCGGCGGGCTCGCTGTACGCCGGGCGGCTGAATTCGATTCCACTCATAACCCATACCCGCAGGCGAAATTGCCGATGAAGACAATGCGCCTGCCGTTAATAAAGAAAGGGAGTCCCCGCAAGCCGTGATCCGCCACGGGGACTCCCGAAATTCAGATTTACTTTGCTACCGCGTATCCGCGACCTTGCAGCGGGCAATTGCCCGGTGCCGCGGGGCGCGGTATTGGCGGTCAGTCAAGAGCCTGACCTTTCCAGGTAACCTTGGCCAGCTGCGCCAGCACTTTGCGCCGCATCTTCGCGCCAAGTTTGATGTACTGCATGCTCTTGGCGTATGACTGGCCCTTGGTAAGAACCCAGTGGATGAATTCCACCGTGGCTTTGGCTTTGGCTTTGCTCATGTAGCCAAGATCGCGGTCAACGATCAGGTAGGTGAATCCGGAAATCGGATAGGCCCGCTTGCCAACCGGGTTAATAATCGGCAGGCGGAAATCCGCCGGAAGATTGGCCACAACCGCCTTTTGCGCGGCAATGACGGCCGGGATTGACGGACGGATTTTGTAACCATCACGGTTGATCAGTGTGGCCGTGGGGAAATGACCAAGAATTGCATAGGCATACTCCAGGTAGCCCAGTCCGCCGACGGTTTTGTCAATCAAAGCGGCAACACCCGGGTTGCCCTTGCCGCCGCGGCCGACCGGCCATTGCACGGACGTCGACTGGCCGACCTGTGTTTTCCAGGCATTGCTTACTTTGCAAAGATAGCCGGTGAAAATATAAGTGGTGCCGGATCCGTCGGATCGATGTGCCACCAGAATGTGAATATCCGGAAGCTTCACGCCCGGGTTGAGTTTGGCGATTTCCGGTGAATTCCAGCGTGTTACCTTGCCCAGGTAAATATCCGCGATGAGTTTGCCGGTCATCACCAGGGGTTTGTGAATCATGGGAAGGTTGTAGCTCATGACTTCCGGACCGGCTACTTCCGGCATGTGCAACACATGGCCGCCGGCGGAGTTGATCTGCGAATTCGTCATCGCCGCATCCGAACCACAGAAGTTAATGGTTTTGTTGATCAGGCCGTTAATCCCGCCGCCCGATCCGATCGGCTGATAATCCACTTTGATGTTTGGATGCGACGCCATAAACGCCGGAATCCATTTTTTCAGCATAATGGGCGCAACAAACGTGGAACCGGCCCCCTGAATTTCCACTGCGCGGGCATTGGATGCCAGTCCTGCGCAAGCGATGGCCGCAACACCCGCGGCAATTAGTCCGTGACGAAGAATCCTGAACATTTCGATGTCCTTTCCAACAGGCCGTTCCAACCTGCCGGTACTCCCCGGCACAATTCAGGAACGACAACGCATCTGGACGGGAATTGGAACATTCCGGAGTTAAGCCATTATTAAGCCGTCAATAATGTTCAATTTGGCCCGCAATGAGGCGGCAAATCGCAATATGGAAAATTGGCAAGGAAGCGCCGGCCGGCGTCTCAGAGCCTGTTTGAAAAGTCTTGTTATCCTGGCACCAATCGATGAATCATCAAATTAATCATAGCCAGATAAATCCATGTTTCGCTGCTGGTGGTGTGTGCCTCGTAATCTTTGCTGAGCCGACGGTAACGTCCCAGCCAGCCGAAGGTGCGTTCCACGATCCAACGCTTGGGCAACACCTTAAAGCCTTTGACATCATCCGAACGCCTGACAATCTCCAGCG
>JAJZOA010000186.1 GCA_021852225.1 Planctomycetota bacterium | reverse complement strand
ACTGGCGGAAAACAAAAGCGTCCTGCTGACAGAGCGGAAATAACGGCGGACTTCTCATGCACGCCTATTATCCAAATCCGGAAATAATAGAGTAGACGCAGTTCGTAATACGGACACGATTTTCAGGCAAGATGCCCGACCCCCACGCAATAGAAAAATGCAGCCAGTCCAGCCGCCCACCAAAAAAGGAATCCCCGTGAACCAGAATTGTCCACCGGACAATAACCCTTCCCCGAACAACCTCCCGGAGTACAAAAATCCAAAGGGATTCTACCGACGAGGGCCCCGCCATCCTCCGCATTTTGATCAGCCTGGCCGCCTCCAGCATGTCACATTCCGTCTGGCCGGCAGCCTGCCCGCGGAATATCTGGCCGGTATCAAGCGAAAGCTTGAAGCCGGTGCCATATCCGCGGAAGAATACCGCCAAAGCATAGATGCCCAGCTTCATTCCGGCGACGGTCCAGATTGGCTTTCCCGAGCCCAGGTGGCCGACATTGTGGACAATGCATTGAATTATTTTGATGGCGACCGTTACGATCTGCACACCTGGTGCATTATGCCTAATCATGTGCATGTGTTGTTTCAGCCACGGCAAGGCTATCGAATCGCCGATATTGTGCAGTCATGGAAATCCTTCACTTCTAAAAAATGTAATGAATTGCTCGGCAGAACCGGGGCTTTCTGGCAGGATGATTATTTTGACCGCTACATGCGAAATCATGCCGACGTGCAGCATACCACTGCCTATATTCTTAATAACGGCGGCCGCACCTCGGTCCGATCCCAGTTGCCCCGGCAGAGCAAGTAAAAAAGGCGATAAAATAAGGTACCGCCCAAGGTAAAGCTGTAGATTTTCGGGCAAGATGCCCGACCCCCAGATGAGTAAAACGCAGGTAAACTTGTCGGCAACGCCAAACTGAAGATCGGACCAAACTGGGGGGCGGGCCTCTGGCCCGCTAAGTCCCGAAATCAAAGCCAGCGGCGTGCGGCGGAACGGGTGGTCAGGAATGCATATCAAGCATAGCCAAGGTAAAGCTGTAGATTTTCAGGCAAGATGCCCGACCCCCAGATGAGTAAAACGCAGGTAAACTTGTCGGCAACGCCAAACTGAAGATCGGCCCAAACTGGGGGGCGGTTTCAATCCAGATGAGCGGGCAAAACTGGGGAGCAGACCAAACTGGGGGGCGGGCGTCTCGCCCGCCGACATAGGGAGGCGCAGGGCGGCGCGCGCAGGAGTCATCAGGAGCCATCCGCAGTCGTCAGCAGTCATCAGGGCAATACTCGCCAGAACCCTTAAATCGCAGCAGATGCTGCAAAATCCAAGCGCCCGGCAAAATTCGAAAAGCCCCCACCAATGGGCGTGCCAAGATTCGAACTTGGGACCTCGTCATTATCAGTGACGCGCTCTAACCAACTGAGCTACACGCCCGTTTTTTGCCCTTGCCGAATCACTGGATGGGCGACTTGCTCGCCCCAGCTTGATCCGGTTTCATCCAGTTTCATTCGCCTTGGCAAAAACCAGAGCACGGTATCATGGCATTTCGACGGGCTGGTGTCAAGGCAAATTTGCCGACAGCAAAGCCCTTTCAGCCGTCGTCGGCTTTCGGCGGCAAAACTGGCCTCCAATGCTCGGAAACGCTACGATTCCCTAATGGAAAGCATCAGCTATCGCCTGAATATCGCCCTGGACCCGGCCGATATTATCCGCGTGTTTCGGGCTTCGGGAATTCATCGACCAACGGATGATCCAGCGAGAATTTCCCGCATGTTCGGTCACGCTAATCTCACCTTTTCCGCGTGGGCCGGCGCGACACTTGTTGGGGTCTGCCGGGCACTGACGGATTTCAGCTATTGCTGTTATGTTTCCGATCTGGCGGTGGACAAGGCTTATCAGGGCCGCGGAATAGGAACCGGCCTGGTTGACCGCCTGCGTGCCGCCGTGGGTGAACAGGTATCCATTATTCTGGTTTCCGCACCTGACGCGGCGGGATTTTATCCGGCCATCGGCTTTACCCCCATTGAATATGGGTTCATTATCCGAAGAAAAAAATAAATAATGGCGGCCGGTCCGGAGAACTGCGGCGGCCGCAACAAATGGCCCAAAACCGGCGAACCGAACCATCAATGGCCGTCGCGCGCATCGGTTTTGAGCCTTTTATTCGTCCGCATCAGTTTGATCGCCGTCTAAATTCTTGCGATACACGCCTGAATACGCCAGATGCCATGTCAACAGCGGGCGAAGCACGAATACGGCCGAAAGATAAATGCACCCGATTCCAATGGCCATAATCAGACCCAGACTTGCAATTCCGCGATCGCGCGCCAGCGCCAGAAAACCGAAGCTGGAACAGGTGACAAAAGCACACAAAAGAAGTGCCCGTTCGCTGACATCCCATAATCGCCAGACCCGCCGGGGATTATGCCGCGTTTCCCGATACCGGTGCATCATGAACACGCCATATTCATGACCGGCACCGATCAAAATGGGCATCGCGAAAAAATTGGCGAAATTCCACTGCAAACCGACCACGCCCATTAATCCAATCAGCATTGGCAATCCAAGTGCCAGCACGCTGACGGTCGCCAGAGTCTGGCCGATATTGCGCAAATCCAGAAACACCAGAATAATCACCAGAACCAGCGCCATGATCGTGGCCGACACAAACGCCCGGCGAATGGCCCGCGTGGAATGAAATAACTGCACGGCAATCCCCGTCAGGTCCGCGTCCGATGCAACCAGCCCCGGATGCGTCCGGTCGCCCTGCAGAGCTACCACAAAATTGTGCAGCGCCCGTTGATGCCATAAATCGAAGCGCGGCGTTATATAAAGCGCATACGTGCCGTTGGCTGAAACATAGTGGGACCGGATGGATGCCGGCAGCCGTGCAATATTCAGCGGTCCGGGCGAAAGCGTGTCGGCGAGCACATGCAATTCGCCCATAAACCGCATTTGCCAGGCGGTAAGCCGCCGGGCGGTCTGTTTTTGGGTTGTCGGCCCGTGCGACTGTGCCCGGCGAATCAGCCCGGAAAATGTGTGCAGATCGCGAACCGCCGCCTGGCCGGCGGAAGTTTCGGCCAGCGAAGCGGAATCGGAAAAATGAGAGGCCAGTGCATCGGCGGCAGTCGCAATTTCCGCAAGCTGCCCGGGTTGAATCTTGCGCGGAGTCCGCCATTGAACAGCCGCTATCGCGGTGGTGTGCTGTGCCAGAAACCTCTGTTTTTCCTGAGCATCCAGCAGGCTGCTGGTGGTCCGAATGGTGCTGCCGGCAATTAAACTGTTCATGTTCAGCGTTTTGCGAATGGGGGAAAGTGCGGCGAGTGAATGCGAAAGCACCACGGCATACCAGGATGGCATTTCATGAACAAGTTCCACACTGGTCAGACCAGGTGCCTGCAAAGCCAGGAGATTCGGATTAAATCCGATCCGCAAGCCCAGGGGCAGCAGCGCAAACAGCGTTCCGACCCACAGTATCGGGCCAATGAAATAATGCCAGCCGGCCGCCGGGGCCGCGCGACGATCACTGTAGCGGGCCGAGGCGTGAACGCGCCGCAGCGGCGGGGGAAACAGCACCAGCAGTGCCGGCAGAACGGTATATCCCGCCAGAAGGCAAAGCAGCAGGCCACCGCCGCCAATAATGCCCAGTTCCGCATCTCCGCGAAAGCGGGTCAGCGTGGCTACAAAAAAAGCCCCCGCGGCCCCCAGGCATG
>JAJZOA010000372.1 GCA_021852225.1 Planctomycetota bacterium | reverse complement strand
AAAATAATTGACCGCGTATGCGTGTGAATCCAGGTGGTAAAATTCATGGGACAAATTTTCCAGTCACAGCCATTCCATTGGTTAATTCGGCATTGCCGCTGACAATGACCGGTTCGCCGGGGACCAGGCCATGGCCGGTTATTTCCAGCGCGTAATCCGTTGAAAGTTGAATCGTGACGCGGTGCCGCCGCGCCCGACCATTGTGCACGGTATAAAGAATTTCGGATGATCCGAAAGGAAGCACTGCGGACGGGGGCACCAGCAATCCTTTGCGTACGCGAAGCACGATTTTCGCCCGAATAAACTGGCCCAGCAGTAAATCAGAATCGGCGGGCGGCCGAACAAAAACGTTGACCAGCCGGGTTCGCGGGTCAACCTCATGCGTGATCAGGCGAATAATGCCGGGAGGTCCGATCGGTCTGGATTCACCGACGGGAAACAATCGTGCATGACGACCGGGCGCCAGACGAAGAGCATCTTCAGGTTCGACGCCCAGGCGAACTTCAATATCATGTGAAGAGACAAGTTGGAGGAGTGGTCCTCCAGCTGGAACAATTTGTCCGGGCTCAACAGAAATTCGGGCAACCAGACCTCCGCGGGTGCTTTTTATGATACGCGGGCCTCCGATGCCGCGGGCTTGCAAATTGGCCAGACGAAGCGCGGCCAGCGCCGCAGTCTGTCTGGCCAGCAGCAGATCGTGTCGGGTGGCCAGCCGCAGGTTAAAGCGTGCCAGCACTTCAGCCAATTGCTGTGCGGAGGCTCTGGCCTGCCGACGGGCTTCGGCCAGAAGCAATATTTCTCGTTGGCTGGCTTCTACCTGGACCAGCGGTTCGCCGCGCAGGACTTGCTGGCCGCGCGAAACCAGCACACGCAGAGCCTGACTTTCAAACGGTACAGCCACATTCGCAATAGCGCTGGCGCGCGCGACCACGGTGCCGTAGGACTCAACCGTTTCGCGTAATTCGCCGGTCTTCAGAGGTACTGTTTTGACAGTGGCCACCACGTCGGCTTGGCGTGTTGGAACGTGAAATGCCGCCACCACGGCAGGCGTACGGGTCGGATGCAACATGTGGTTTAGAACAATTCCCAACGTGCATAAAAGAAGTATCGTAAAAATCCAGCGCAGCTTTTTCATGAATGTGGACTCCTGTGGCGGACCTTTGAAGGCGCGGCATTCTTCGCCCGCTGTTTAAGAAATTGGCCACTGGCCAGTTCAAGGGCCAGCAGGTTTTGTTCGAGCCGGCCCTTGAGTGCAATCAGACGTATTCGCCGGTCCACAAGCTGACCGATCAGAGTGTAATACGTGACCACATCGGTATTCCCAAGCCGTAAAGCCTGACGGTACCGCCGGACAAGTGTCTCAAGACTGTTGACGGATTTTTCCAGCGCCGCGATGCGCGCCGTCAGGTCGTGGACGTTCGTGACGGCGATGGCGACGTCCGATCGACCCTTGAAAACGCGTGAGATATAAGAGTCAAAAAGCTCGCGGCGGGTCGCTTTTTGGATCGCGATATTGCCCTGATTGCGGTCAAATATTGGAATGTCTACGGTTACACCAAACCCGGTGGTGTGCACATTGGTGTTGTCACTGGCCTGTTGAAACCCAATTGAAATATTGGGAAATTGACGCAATATCGCGGCACGCAGGCGCTGCTCCTGACTTTTGTAGCCCAATTGCAAGGCCAGCAGGTCGGGACGATAGCGTTCCATATCCGCCACAAGAACCGGCTGGGGCGGAAGCGAAACGTGCGATGGCAGCGTCAGGCGGGCACTGATGGAAATGGGCGTCCGCGGAGGAACGCCCATGACGCGGGCGAGGGCCAACTTCTGGAGTGCCATGGTCTGATTTAATTTGAGAATCAGATCGTTGGCCTGCCGCGTTGCGGCGCGGGCGGCGTTGTATTCCAACACCGTGGTCAGGCGGGCGTGGTATGCTTTTCGCGCCACAGCATAACCCTTGGCCAGTTCTGCCGCGGCGAGCAGCGCCTGGCGCTTTTGTTTCATGGCAACGGCAAGATTGTAAACTGCAATACGGGCGGCCATTGCCACTTGCCATTCGCGCCACGCAATTTCCAGGTCGATTTGTCCGCGATGATAGCGCGCCGCGGCCATGCGGGCTTGTCGATCGATCAGACGCGTGAGATTCCAATTCAGACTCAGGCCATAGGCGGTAAAGGTATCGGTTCGGAAGCCACCGGTGACAAAATCGGTGCTTTCAGACAGTTGAGGATTCGGCAGAATTCCAGCCTGCATTAATTGTGCCGACGCTTCGCCGCGCATATCACGCATAGCCCGCAGATTTGGATTTGCAAGAACCGCGATGATTGCGGCTTCCGCGGGAAATAGTCCGTGCCGCGGCTGAAGTCTCAGAGAACCGACAGCGATTTTGGCAAAATGTGCCGCGCGCTTCTTCAGTGTTTGCCAAGCGGGCGTTCGCAACGATTTGTCAACCGCGGCCGCGGTAAGCGGTTTGGCACGGTAACTCTGGCAGCCGCCCGTAGGACCAACCATCAACAAAAGCAGGATGATTGGCAACGTGCGGGCGGTGGCACGCGAAGTTAGAAACATCTGATTTTGATTAAAACCTGCTGGTGCAGCCTTATTCATGCCCGGTCATATCCCTGAAAAACACCTCAACTTGAAACCAGCCGTTCATTTCGGCTACTACCCGGATATTTCCACCGGTGGCGTCAAGTACGCGCTTGACGATTGACAGCCCCAGGCCGGCATGTAGTCCGCTTTGCGTTCGGGCCGCGTCGCCGCGCCAGAAACGGTCAAACACTCGCTGGGAGTCTTCCGCGGCGATGTGACTGCCGGTATTGGCCGTGCGCAGCAAAACGCCGCCGGCCGCCTGAGTAACTTCAATTTCCACCTGTCCGCCCTGCTCAGTATAACTGATCGCATTATCGAGTAAATTCTGGATGACCATCCGCACAGCGCCCGGGGGCGCTGATAGCGGGCACTCCTGAAGTTTCGGATGAATGATATTTATTTTGCGGGTGGCGATTTCAGTGGAGTAAACCTCAAGCACTTCCGTGACCAGACGATCGACCCGTACGCGACTGCCACTGAATTTAAACTGATTGCCCTCCAAGCGGGATAAAGTAAGCAGATTCTCCACCATGACCTGCATTTGCAGGGTAACAGAAAGACAGTTTTGCACGCAATCCTGATATTCGGCCGATGTGCGAATGCGCTTGTCCGCCAGTTCCAGTGTCGTTCGCAGGCCCGCGATGGGAGTACGCAGTTCGTGGGCAATGTCGGCGGTCAACTGCTTTTCGCGGGTAAACGCGTTTTGGACGCGTCCCAGAAGTTCATTGAGTCGCTGGACAATGGGTGTGAGTTCGGCCGGTACACCGGTGGGAGTAAGGCGGTCGGACATATCAGATATACCCACCGCTTCAATGCGCTGGGAAATCAGTCGTACCGGGGCCAGACCGCGGGTTACGATCAGTATCAACAGCGCTGCGGACACCAGTACGGCTCCGCCGCAGCCCAGGGCCAGTGAACCGGCTAGAATCGTTTTTGTGTCGTTTAAGCTTTCGAGCGGGTGGGCGACGGCGACAATGAAGGTCGCACCCAATCTCCTGGTCCGCGATTGTTGGTCCGCTCCGCCCTTCGACCCCGGCCTGGATTCCCCATCATGATGTTCTCCGTGCTGCTGGTCGTGATCGTCGGATTCCAAATGGACGAGTGCCACGGCCTGGCCG
>JAJZOA010000284.1 GCA_021852225.1 Planctomycetota bacterium | reverse complement strand
TGCACATCCGGCCCGGAGGGAAGGAATTGAATACGCTCTCGTCGTCCGCTTTTCAGTCGCACATCGACCACCATCTGCTCTGCGTAAAGTAATCCGGCGGCAGCTAAAGGCCCGACCGGCTTCAACGTTAAGGTGTCGTGTTCGCGTAGGACACTTACGCTGAACAGAGGAGTATTTAGGCTGCCGATTGTCAAAGGTCCCGCGCCAGAGGACGACTTGGGCACCCACTGCACGGAGTAGTCCAGCGACACGGGCCTGTTCGCCAAGAGCCGGCACGCCTGATGCATTACGACAGGGCTGTTCTCACCGCCTTTAGCCGGATGTGCAAGAAACAGCTCTATTCCTCCGGCAGGGGAGGGCGGCGGAAATTTCAACAGAAAACTTGCAATGCTGACCGCCAAGGGCGCGGGAGTGTCAGGCTGATTAACGCCGGAAGCTGACTTGGCAAAAATCGGATGGTCCACCACTTTGAGGGGGCGATGGATGCTCGCGTGATCCGTTGTTGCGGGCGTTCGCTTTCCGGAATGCGGCCGACTGACGCGCACATCTGCACTCGGGTGTGTCGCGGTTGGTATAGCTTTGCCCGGTGTTTTTATAACGCTGCCCGACTTTTTCGACGCGGAATGTGTGTTATTGAGGGCAGGCGTGGCTTGTTTCTTCGATGTCACAGGCTTTTTTTTTGCCGGAACTGAACCGGCCACCGGCTTCTCATTGCGGGAGATACCCACGGCCACCATGGCCTGCTGCAATTGCCGCGCAGAACCCAAATGCCGCAGTAGAAAGGCGGTCCCCACCATCATCAGGACAACAAACGCGACAAGCCCCAGTACCACCGGCAGAATCCAACGCCGTTTCCGCGGTGCGTTCCAACTCCCAGCGGCCTGATCCACGTTATGGGGGCGGAAAAACCGCGTCGCTTTCCGTTCCGGCGCAAACGGCGCTAGGTCTAGAAGACCCGTCTCTGCGGGCCTGTCGCCTCCCGCCTTCCGGCCCGGCAATGCCGGTGGCGTGGCCAGCGTGATCGGTGCTTCCACTTTAATCACTGATGAACGCAGCACGGAAAGATCAAGCATTGTGCCGCCACGCGCTGCAACATTGCACGGGCCATCCGCTGCGCGCCCCGGCAGGCGCGTTAGGTCAATAACTGACTTTGGATCAAGCGTTCCCTCCGCCATGGCCGTGCCCGCAATGATGCCGCGCCAGTGGCACTTGACCCCGGCCGCCTGAATGCCCGTAAAGTACGTGCTGAATGCGATCTGCCATCGCATTTCCGCCGGTAGTAGCGCCAATGCCTCGGCAAATAATTCCAGCGTGGGTGTGCCAGGCTTGCACACAATATGCACCGGGGCCTCCGGCTGCTCGCAAAACCGCCGCAGCAATTCGCCGGCCCAGCCCGCATCACCGGTAACGCGTTGCCAGGCCGCACACCGCGCCGGAACCGAATCACCATTTGGAATCGTGGCTGGAGTTTCAATCCAGCGCGGCTCGCCCTGCCACACTTCCGGCAGCAAACCAGGGCGTTGCAGCAGCCACGCGGGACCGGCCAGGGGGAGTTCGGCGGAATCCAGCACCATGAAGTGAGCCAGCTTATTGGTGCGGCCCGTGTAATCCGCGGGTGCGGCCCCAATGCGTGCGATCACCCGCGCCACGCGCCCGCGGTCGGCAAGGAGGTAATGACAGAAATTGGCTGGGTTTTCCGCATAGTCGCCGTTACCGGCAGTGTATAAATGGCGATACCCGCTTAAAGATTCCAGCGTAGCCGCCAGCGCTGGCGGCATTTGCCGCGACATGGCCACGGTACAAAAGCCCACGCTGCCGGGCTTAAGCCCTTTTTTGGCCGAGGTGTAAATGAGTTCCAATCCCATGTCTTCCCTGTTCCAACATTCCACCCCGCCACCCGGTTACGCGAAAAAAGCCTTATACCAGCCCGCTGGAGGTCCACTGCGCCAGCGCGTATAAAATTGGGACGGTGGTCCAATGGGGACGAATATCACGTGGACGGATGGCTAATAAGTTCGCATCACTGGGGTGCGGTTCAGGTGCGTGTCCCAGGGAGCTGATGGGTATGTAAACCACTGCCTTGGAAACCGCCTCGGCCATGGCTACAATTTCCGGCGTAGTGGTCAGCAAAAGCTGCCGCAGTTTGCCCGATACGCGATTAATGCGTTCCATGTCCACGCGCGCCCTGGTGGAATCGGCCCGCGGCAAATACGGCTCCTGCATAATATCCTCATCCACCAGCGGTGCCCATATATCAGACTTGCTGACGCAGATAACCAGCGGACGGTCCGTACGCGCCTGCGGCCCCAGCCCGCCATAGCGCCGCATCCGGTTTGCCGCCTCATTAAGCAGCGATTCCTGCCGCAGCGTTTTCCGTCCCGTCTTAATTTGTGGATCGCTGCTGAAGGCACCGCATTTGGCCCGCATCCGCGGATCCTGGGTGGGATCGAACAGAAACAGAATCAGTTGTGACTTGCCCAGGTGCTGCGTAACGGGCCGCCCCGGCGTGTCCGCACCGGGTAAATAGCTTTCACCCGCGTTGTCATACACGCACACCACGCGGGAGACTTCCGCGGAATATTTGAACCGCGGATGTTGCGGTGTGGGCTTAAGTGAAAACAGAAACGGACGGGTATAGGCGGTGCTTTGGCCGTCGATTTTTACCACATCATAAATGTCTCCCTGTTCCTCGGTTTTGGCAATGTAGGTTAGCGCGTCGGGATCCGCCGCCAGAAAAAGCTGTTCCTCATAACCGTTGATTAAATGATTGGCGGCGGCATCAACATCCGACCACGCCAGCGAAAATTTTGGCGGCAACGTCTGCCGCAACTCCCAACCCATGGCGGCGAGAAAATTAGATTTTCCGCTGCCCGGCCCGCCAATGACGGAAATGAAGAGTGGTACATTTTCAATAACTTCGCGCGGTATTGATAAATGGCAGCGCGGACAGGCCATCTGGTGGCAGACCGTGGCATAAGCATCCAGTGCCTGGCCGCCGATTGTAAAACGGCTGGGCAGGAATCGGGCCGGGTGTTCCGTCCCCAGCACCGGATCCCCCATGAGGTCGGGATGCGAACTTATCCAGAGAATGTCCTCCGGATGACACACGTTCCAGCAATGGGGGCAGGTGATCTTGGAAAGCAACCGCATGACCGGTGCTGCGGAAGCCCGCGCGGGGTTGGTGCCTATCGCTGTACGTGACATCAGCAAATCTCCATTCCCATGACAGCCGGTTTGCTGACAAACCAAGCACCCGAAATCATTACCGCCCACAACACCTTGAATTGTGGCGGCGTGCAAAAGCCCGCGTGCCGCATGGCATGCAGCCCAGTGTCCAAACAACCGCAACAGAGAGGAAGGATATAACCACACACAGACTAAATCAAGCGAACACCGGACTCAACAAGGTGCGATAACTCCCCGCAGGCGCTGGGCGCGGTTCGCGACCTCCATCCGCATTTGTCCGTCGGAAAAAACACCACGGTACCAGGGGCGGCCGATAAGATAGGTGCGGCAACTTTGTTAGCCCGACCTGAGGTGCGCGACTGCGCATAGGCACTGCCGATTTCGCCTTCCCCGTTTATTTGACAGAACCCAAAAATGTATTACGCTTAAGCTGTAGTCTACAACTTTCGGGAAATGGGAAAGGGTTTGGGATGCCGATTACCGTGGTGTGCCACAAGTGTGGAACCTTGGCAACCGTGCCGGATTCGGCGGCGGGAATGCAGGG
>JAJZOA010000309.1 GCA_021852225.1 Planctomycetota bacterium | reverse complement strand
ACTGGCGGAAAACAAAAGCGTCCTGCTGACAGAGCGGAAATAACGGCGGACTTCTCATGCACGCCTATTATCCAAATCCGGAAATAATAGAGTAGACGCAGTTCGTAATACGGACACGACGATCCATGCGAGGGCGTGCAGTCGAGACGGCTCCTTAGACGCCACGTGGGCAAGTATGGCATTTACGAAGTTCTTCGTTTCCGTGGAGTCAAGGCCGTGTTCGAGCGCAAATAGTGCCCGTGTACCCCGCTCGCGATGTAGCTTCGAAAAGTGCTGTTTGAATCGCTCGTCCCATTCGCTGAGGGGTGTATTCACGAGCAGACGCCTCCAACGGTCCTACAAAGCTTACGCCACCATAATGTTGCTATTAGTTTCCGCATTTTGCGAACTCTGATGCGTATATTTTGCAAATAGCAGTGCTTCGATCTGATCAACGGTGTGTGAACGATAATCCGGACATCGCTCGGCGCGGGGCACCATCCACCGCTCTTTTGCGAGTCGCCCTATATCTGCCACCGAAAGCAAGCCATCGTATTTAGGCCTTTTCTGTGTGCCTTTTAGAATCCCTCGCGCGTTACACGCCAATTCCGCTATGAAGACCTCTCGTCTTAGGCCGTGCCGGAGTAACCCCGGTCTAAGTCCCACCAAGTCCATTGCCAGCCGAAGTGCACGCAATCGCCAATTCGGACCGTCGCCAAACTTGAATCCCTTCGCGTAGGTGTGGTTTCTCCGGCGCAGATACGTCCGAACATCTTCAAAGATTGAGTCAGGTACGTGAAAATGCCCCCAGCCTTCTGTGTATCCCAATGGCTTAAGGTATGTCATCGATCCGAGTTTAAGACGGTTGTAGACAGATGAGCGGCCTAGAGCTGATGTAGTAGTCACCGCAACGAGTTCGGCGCACTTGCGCTTATGTGAGATTATCCCTTTGCTTTCGTAATATTTCGCCCGAAAAATGTCGCGCACTTCTATTGAGCGAATGAGTGATGCTACCAACTTACCCCCGAGTAAACGGTTGTAAGGAGGAAGGGACCCGAGCACGAAGGCGTCAAGCATTCCAACTAAACGCCGTTTGCGATCGTCCGAAGACCAGCCAATATATTTGTCACGCACTGCAAGATTGAAGACAGGATCGCCTAGGGCAATGAGTCCGATTAGCTTGCTGTTGTGTCGATCCCATACAAGGAAGCGCATCCGCCGCCCGTACCCTTGGGACACTGGCACGCTCCAAGTCAGTGCGGCTAGGCGAAATAGATTTGACTGCCATGTGTTGGATTTCACGAGTTCCAGTTCAGGTTTGATTTCTCCAGGCACGACCTCCGTCCCGGAGGCAAAATGGCAACAAAGTTGCGGCCATTGCTCCGTGATGAACGCTGCTTCGGATTCGAGTTTCGCCGCACGCTGGGCGCTGTGCATACTCCTCAGCGTATCTTTGCCTTCGGAAGGCGGCATCAGCGAACCATCCGCGCACCTCGCGAAACCCAGGTCCTTAAGATGGCGTCTCAGGGCGCGCCGAATCCGTGCCTCAAGGGTGAAAAGCGGAATTGGTGGTGCCATTGCACGAATCCTTCAGAAAAGTTGTTATCGGTTCAGTATGCTAATGCCATTGAGGATTTGACGCAAGGCTCGCGCATCTCGAAGTTCTTCAATTAATTGCCCGCCCGGTTCGCCGCCGCACGCGCGGCACCATGCCGCGGATTCAATCGGATCGATATCGTCGGCCGGCGATCTCCGAACGCGGACCAAACGATTTTGAGTCCCTAACTTGTCGGCCAGCAACCGCAGAGCGGGTGACAGGAGCGACTATATCGCAGGGAAGCGCTGGGGATTGGCGTACGGAACAGTGCCGGCAGGATGCTCACCGGTAAAGCAATTACTGGCTGGCGGGCGGGGTGGTTCTTTGCCATACACGCACGCGCCAAGGCGAGAAAAAGTAATACCGCCATTGGAAATACCAGCGGAATCGCTTGACAGCCACGAGTTTCCAGCCGGCGCCCAGCCGATGGCTGATGGCGGAAGTGCTAAGGTCGCCGGTATGCACATCCCCGAAACGGTCTGCCAGAACCAGAGTGTGAATTTTGGGGTTATGGCGGGCCATATTGATGGTTCGCAGCCAGGCGATGGACCAGTCCGGCAGAAGAGTATAGGCGGGAAAATCTGCATATTGGCGAGGATCCAGCCCCCAGACGTTGTTGTCAGGCAGTATGCGCACATGGCGCAATTGAAGAAAGGAAATGGCCGGGTCATCAAAAGCATGATTGGTTTTGGAATAGGCTATAAACATTCCGCCCTGATCTTTCGGATTGTAATATTTAATCGCCACGCGGTTGACGAATCGCCATGGCTCACCACGACAGATTGTAGAATTGGTAAGGGATGATGCGGTCATAACCAGCAATACCAGAGCAATCACGGTCCAGCGGAAATAGCGGAAGGGAAGTCGGGCCAGCGAAGCGCCCAGCCACAATACCCAGGCGATGGTCAGAAACCCCATGTAACGCGGAAGCCAGAAAATAAAATGCGGGAACAGCGACCACGGGTCTTTGGCGGGAAGCGAAGCCAATCCAAAATAAATCATGGGGAGTGCCAGCCAGATCAGCACTTGCCACCATCGCCCGGCTCCACGGCGTTCCGCGTCGGCCAGCGTTTTGAGGTCCTGGCGACCGGTTTTGGTCAGCCGCTGCCAGGGAAAAAGCCCCAGCAGCATAATGGCGAAAAGTCCCCATGCCACCGCAAATTCCACCGTTGAAATAAGCGGCAAGGTGCGCGTGGCCAAATGCGGCTGATAGAGCGGCCCGAGTTCAAACCAACTGATCATTCGCGGTGTCGGCAGCGCGGAGGGCCATAAATATCCGAGAAGATCAATCGTTGGCAAGCCAAGAACCGCCCTGTAATTCATTCCATTGAACCAGCTTACCCACTGAAGATTTCCAGCCGTGTGATGAAACAAGACACCCTGAAACCAACCGCTTTTCCGGGTATACCACCAGGCGGTGAAACAGCCCGCCGCACCGGCGGATGTCAGCCACAAAGGAATATCCCAGGCGCGCATACGCGGTTTTGCGACCAGCCAGATCAATTGGATCGGAAGCAGAAAAAGCCCCATGAAATCCATTCCCACCATGCACAGCAGGCTGAGCAGATATAACAGGCCCCAGGGGAAGTGTCGCCCCCCCTGCCATCGCAAAAACAGAGCCATATTCAGCGTGACAAAAAAATAAAATGCGCTGTACATTTTCAGATCGCGGCTGTAATAGACGAAAAACGGATTGACCGCCACCAACAGCATGATCAGAAGCGCTGTGCGGCGCCCGGTAAACTGTCGCGCCAGAAAATAGGCCGCCGGCACATTAAGCCAGCCCAAAAACGCACCCGGGAACCGCAGGACCGATGCGGTAAAAATGGTGCCCCATGGCTGGTGAAAGACATGATGGAGCAGTTGCACCCATCCCCACAGAAGCATATACCATCCGGGCGGAAAGCCCTGGCCCTGAAGCATTTGAAAAATGAACTGGAAACTGCCGCTGACGCGAATGGTGGTGGCCGTTTCATCACACCAGAAAGACTGGTAACTCAATCGCCAGAACCGCAGGAAAGCGCCAAGGGCAAGGATGAAGGCAAACGAAGACCAGAACCGCACGCCCGGCCGCCGCAGGAAATTTCGACAGCGCACAGCCGCGCCTGTTTGGCTGGATTGTGGAGTTTCATTGTTTGCGGGCGACCGAACCTGATTCGACCCGTCCGCCGTTGACAAAATTGCACGCATGAAATACTAACGCCGCTGACGGCAGTTTGTTGTCAATTTAAATAGTTCCGGCGTAACTTTTTTTCAGGCCGAATCGCGCGTCAGCACCGGATAGTTCTCCCGTTCGCCTAAACCAGTAACCGGGTAATCTTTCCGAAGGGCGTGCGGCTTAAAGCCTTCCCAGGTAAGCACCCGCCGCAAATCCGGATGGCCGGTAAAACGGACCCCGAACATATCCCACACTTCCCGTTCCATCCATTCAGCACCGGCATAAAGCGGCACAAGCGAATCGACTTCCAATTCATCTTCGGCAAGGAATACACGCAGAATCAGGCGAGGCAAACCCGCCCCGACGCTCGTTAAATTATAGACCATTCCGAAGCGCGGCTTGTCCCAACCGGGAAAGTTCAGATAATCAACACAGGTAATATCGCAGAGCATGTCGTATTGAAGGGTGGGTTCGTCGCGCAGGAACCGAATAATCTCCATCAGGCTGGCGCGGGGAATGGCGATCTGCACCTGACCATGAAATTCTGAACCCTTTAGTGAAAGGGTGGGAAACTTCGCCTTAAGCGCTTTGGCGGCGGGGTGATCCAGTACCATGGGAACCTCTTTTTCGCGTTGCCGCGAATATGTCTGTTACAAACGGCCTGATCCCGGCAACCCGGAATCGGACGGACCAGCAAGGAATTATAGAATAGCCGGGCCAAACCGCCAAGCCAACGACCAGCGGAAATCGGAAGGGCGGAAGGATTCTGCCAATATTTGCGGCTATCGTAGATTTGCGGAGCAATAAACGCTTTTCAGAATGAATTTTATGGAGTGTCCGCCGCGCTTTGCGTCGCGTTCAATCAGGCCACACGAAACGCCCGTGGCGGAGCATGACCTTGGCGCGGCCCGCCGCGGGCGGGGCAATTCACCGGCCGTCGCGGCCAGGCATTATGGCATAGCCACACATGACAGGAGCATTGAGCCGGCGAAGGGCGACTGGGTTGCATCGCAAAAAAGCGTTGCATCTTATGGCCACAACTGACCGCGCGGCAACGCATGCCGAAAAGGATGACAGCGAACAAAGCGTTGTGCTGCGGATTAATTATAATACATTTAGATATGTATATTGTGCTTTAATGGGCGCGGCAGGATTCGAACCTGCGTAGGCATAAGCCAACGGATTTACAGTCCGTCCCTTTTGGCCGCTCAGGCACACGCCCCTTCCGGGCCACATACTATATACGACAATGGAGCGTTTTCGCAAACATTCCAAAATGTTTTCGCGACGCGGCGCGGCATCGGGCAGCGCCCCCGCCGCAAACCGCCGCCACGCGGGCTTGTTTGTTCCCACCCGCTGTGCCATAATCGCGTGCAGGGCAGGTCTGGAGAATCAGGTTTATGATCGTCGTAGCCGTGCGGGAATCTTATCCGGGTGAAAAATGTGCAGCGCTTACTCCGCAGCGTACAGCGCTTCTGGTGAAGGGCGGCCTGGATGTTCATATTCAAGCCGGCTGCGGCCAGGCTGCGGGCTTTTCTGACGACCAATATCAGAAGCAGGGTGCAACGGTCATTGCGGACCGAATGGCCGCTCTTTCATCCGCCGATATTCTGGTTCAGCTTCACACGCTGGGTAATGGCGCAGCGGATACCGCGGACATTGCGGCGTTAAAACAACATGCACTGATCATCGGGTTTGCCGACCCTTACGCCAATCAGCGCGGAATTGAAGCGCTGGCGACTCGTGGAGTGACCCTTCTGGCCATGGAACTTCTGCCCCGCATCAGCCGGGCGCAAAGCATGGATGCGCTTTCAGCCATGGCTTCTCTGGCGGGCTACAAGGCCGTGCTGCTGGCGGCGAACCATCTGCCTAAAATCTTTCCCATGATGGTCACCGCCGCCGGCACGCTGACCGGTGCAAAAGTTCTGGTGGTGGGTGCTGGCGTCGCGGGTTTACAGGCAATCGCAACCGCGCGGCGGCTTGGTGCGCAGGTCAGCGGCTACGACGTTCGACCCGCCGTAAAGGAACAGATTCAGAGTCTGGGCGCAAAATTTGTAGAACTTCCCCTGGAAAAAAAAGACGCCCAGACCGCCGCCGGCTACGCCGCCGAGCAAAGCGCCGCGGATCAGGCACGCCAGCGGGAATTGATGGCACGTGTGGTTGCCGAATCGGATGTGGTTGTCAGTACCGCGGCGGTTCCTGGTAAGAAGGCCCCCATACTTCTCACCCGGGAAATGGTTGAAGCAATGATGCCCGGTTCAATTATTGTGGACCTGGCCGCGTCGCGTGGCGGAAATTGCGAACTCACGCGGCCGGACGAAGTGATGGTGCATGCTGGCGTGACCATTCTAGGCCCCACCAATCTGCCCGCGACCGTGGCCTGTCACGCCAGTCAGGTATATGCCAATACGGTCGGCAACTTGCTGGGGCTTCTGATAAAAAAAGGTGAATTGCTGTTGAATACGGAAGATCAGATTGTTCGCGAGATGCTGGTTCTTAAAAATGGCCGCCTGGAGAATTCGACCGTGCGAAAGGCCTGGGGGATACCCGATTAAGCCATGGCAGCCGGGGGCCGCGTGCCCCGCAATGAAGACCGAAAATTACGGAGAATAGATGTGATGAACAGCAACCTGGAATCGAATCTGTTTGTATTCGCGCTGGCGGCGTTTCTCGGTTACGAGGTTGTGCGGCGCGTGTCGCCCCAGCTTCACACTCCGCTGATGTCGCTGACCAATGCTATTTCCGCGATTTCTGTAGTCGGTGCCATTGTGGTTACGGGCGCAGACCACGACTCTCCGCTGGTGCTTACCCTGGCGACAATTGCCGTGGCCTGCGCGATAATCAACGTCATCAGCGGATTCATGATTACCGACCGAATGCTGAAAATGTTCAAGAAACGCCGCGATAAATAGCCCTGTGCGGGCCGCCGTATCATTCTGGAGCGCTCAGTGATGTCATTTCCAGTTCATATGTCTATGCTATCGGCATTGTCGCAAGCCCGCCTGTTGGCCGGTTTACCGGTCAGCGCCGCGGCGCCGGCACACTGGTATGTAGCGCTGGCAAGCATTCTGGCGGCGATTCTTTTCGTATTTTCCCTTAAATGGCTCAGTTCCCACAAAACGGCGCGCTATGGTGTATGGATGGGGGAAATTGGTATGGCCGCCGCCATTCTGGCCACACTTTTTCTGCCGCAGGTGCATCATTATGGCTGGATCGCGACGGCTTTTTTGATTGGCGGGGCAATCGGCGTTCCGCTGGCTCTGTTCACACCCATGACCGCCGTACCGCAGCAGACGGCGCTTTCTCATGCCTTCGGCGCGCTGGCGGCCGCACTGGTGGGCGTGGCGGAATTTTATCTGCATTACCCGCATTTAAGCGCCAGTATGCTGGTCAGCATCTGTTTTGAAACGCTGCTCGGCTTTCTGACGTTTACCGGCAGTCTCATGGCGTTTGGAAAATTACAGGAAATTCTTCCCACCGCACCGATGGCCTATCGTTTCGGAAATGTGGTGAGTCTGGGTGTTCTGGCCGCGGCCGTGGGTACCGGACTGTTCCTGGTTATTCTGCCGCAACACGCAATACTGTTTCCCATTTTTATCGGGCTGGCACTGCTGTTCGGGATCCTGTTAATTGTGCCGATTGGCGGCGGAGATATGCCAACGGTTATCGCGCTTCTCAACAGTTATGCGGGGCTTTCCGCGTCGGCGATGGGGTTTGTTATCAACAACAAGCTGCTGATTGTGGCCGGTGCGCTGGAAGGCTCATCCGGCTTTATTCTTTCCATGATCATGTGCAAGGCGATGAACCGTTCCTTTATCAACGTTCTTTTCGGACAGATGCAGGTCACCACGGCCGTGACAAAAGATGACATTTACGGCGGCAAAATAAAAACGACCACTCCGGAAGATATTGCCGCGATTCTAGAAGGCTCGCGCCGAATAGTCATTGTTCCCGGTTACGGGCTGGCTGTGGCCCAGGCGCAGCATGTCACCGGCGAATTGTTCGAACTGTTGGCGGACCGTGGCGCGGAAGTGGAATTTGCCATTCACCCGGTGGCCGGCCGCATGCCCGGGCACATGAATGTGCTGCTGGCGGAAGCAGATATTCCGTATGACCGGCTGAAGGAAATGGATGAAATTAATTCTCAGTTTGAAAACGTGGACTTGGTCATTGTCAACGGTGCCAACGACGTGGTGAATCCGGACGCGCGGGACAATCCTGGCAGCCCCATCGCCGGGATGCCCATATTGAATGTGGATAAAGCTCGCACGGTGGTGGTGATCAAGCGGAGCTTAAGCCCTGGATTTGCCGGAATTCCCAATCCGTTGTTCGCCGCGGATAACTGCCTGATGCTTTTTTCTGACGGCAAAAAAGCCATGGTGGACATTATTCAGGCGTTGAAAAAGGAATAACCTCCAATTCATACCGATCCACCGGAGCCGCCATGCGGGCGATTCAGCTAAAATCCACTGAAGGTTCCGGGCGCATACACGCGAACCCGCGTGACGCGGCCGGCGCGAAGATTGACCAGACTTGGAATGCCAGGGGTGATGCGCCAGGTGAACCGATTGCTGAGTTTCAGCCGTAACCAGCTTTTGGGCGCCAGCCTCGCGGGCAAATGTCCCCATGGCGGCAACTGAACCAGAGCAATGCGAATATTGGCGGGCTTATGCGAGCGGTAATGCCTCGCAAGACTGGCGATCGCCTGTTGGCAGACTGGGCACGCATGGTAATATATAATTACAAGCCAGCGACCCGAATTCAGAACTTCCGGATGATGAATAAATCGCGTCACGGGCATTTGGCGTCCATACCATCCGGGGGGCGTGGTGAACAGCAGCCCATGGCCGCCGGTGATTTGCCCACTGGAATGAAGAAACGCCGGTCGCCAATATTGCCGCCCCCAAATTCCCAGCCAGACCATTCCGACCGCCAGCAGCAGCGCCAGGACGCTGCGAGCGGAATACAGTTGCCGGCCTTGCAACGGGACCTTTTTTTCCCCGCCCATCGACCAAAGCATGGCCAGCACGACCGCTGCGTCCAGCGTCAGCGTCATCCATGGATTGACGCGAACCGGCCCAAAGCATCCGCAAGTTGCGTGGCCGGTCAGGCCGCGCGTGGCCGAAACGCCGGCAAACACGGTGAACATGCAGATAGTCACCAGCGCTGCCATGCGTGCCATGCGTCCGGAGACAAGCCACAATCCAACGGCCACTTCCAGCAATATTTCCACCAAATGCCAAAACAGATGGTGTGTGACCGTTCCGTTAAAAAGATCAATACTTTTAAGCGCTGAAGCGGCCAGCAGAATAAGGCCGGTCAGGATGGCTGGAATCTGCGCCCGAAGCCTTGGAGTGTTCGGGCCATGGACCGCTGGCGAGGTCGTGTTGCGTGTTTCCGTCATACGGGTTTGTTCACCGGGTTGGCCCGGTCCTCCAGTTCATTGATTCGGATCACCAGATCCAGCAAGTCCGCCGTTTGCAGCCGCCGATTGGTCAGCGACTCAATCTGGGCTGTAAGAATTTTAGCCGCCGCCCGCAGCGCGGCAATATCAGCCGACCGTCCGAGCGGCCTTTGCGGTAATTCGCTCGGTGGTGCCAACCGGTACAGGGCAAGGATGATTCGGGATTCAGCTTTAATATTCAGTTCGCCGCATTGGCAATTCGCGCAAACCACCGTCCCATGGCCCGGCAGAAAGCGAACGGTTCCGCCCGATGTGATTGCCGCACCGCATACGATACAGGTGTCCAGCCGAGCCTGATAGCCCGCCGCGACAAGAACGCATTTGAGATAAGCTATCAGCGCCCGCGAAGCCTGCGAGCCGGTCAGAAGTTTTAAAGTCGCCAGCAGTTCAATATATAATCCGGCGTGCGGATCATGTGGCGACAGCATGGCGATGGTAAATTCACAAATGATCTGCCCGGCGTAAAATGCCGTCAGGTTGTTTCGGATTGCCGGCTGGTGGTCTTCTATTTGCCAGGCGGTAAGCGTGGCCAGTTCCCCGGTGCGAGGAGGTATAAATACCATTTCACCGGCGGCAAGCAGGTCCAGCGGACCACCGAACGCCGAAGCGCTTTTGACGGATATTTTACGGATACCTTTGGCCAGCATCGGAACAAGCCCGTGGCGGCGAGTCAGCATTGTCGCGACCTGCGATGTTTCAGAAAAATCCACCACACGCAGGCAAATACCCTGATCGTTTTCATAGTTTGGCACAGGACTTATTCTACCCTAATCCAGCCGGTTTGGCATGTACGACTATCCCGCGAAGCAGAAGCGTTCAGGATTCAGTCGCTTAAATTTGGCGGACTACCGCAACTCCCATTGTCGGCCGATCGTTGTCCGGATCAGGACTTATTCCGGGCTTTGCCGCACTGTAAATGTGCAGCGACCGCGCGAATCTGATTATAGGGAACCGCCTGATTGAGTGCGGAGAAAATGGGCTTCATACGCTGCGCGCCGTGCTGCTTAATCGCCGCCGCCACGCGCTGATATTCCGATTCCGGCACCCATATTTCAATTGAATCCGGCCGCTCGGCCAGAATAAACTCCGCCAGATATTCCGATTTCGTACTGACCGCACGGCCCGTCTGTCGACTGACCTCCGCGATCGTCTGGCCGGTCCCGAACAGGCTCATAGCCAGCGATTTTGTAACGCCAGGCCGGGATACAGCGGGTGCCGCGGGTTGTGCCAGACCGGTGGGCGGCACCCGGTACATTGGTCAGCAAAAGATGCGCTGTGGAATAATCCGCAATAAACGCGATGTTTTGCGGCGGGAGTTATGTGGCTTACGGGAGACCCGCCATGTCATTTAGGCGTGACAGAATACGAGACAACGGAAATGCCGGCGTCGGAAAATTCTGCCGTTTGATTACCCTTTTCCGGCCAGGCTCGGTCCAGATCGGGCCTTCAACGCGGCAGAGCGGCAACCGCCCGCAGGACGCCAGACACCCGTAGATCGTCGGATCGCCATTGTTATTCCAAGTGAGATTGCTTGCTTTATCGCCCTGACTGCGAAAATTCAGAAGGGTGGCATCAGTAGTCTTGGGAGCCGGTATTCTTCGACCTTTGGCCAGTGGGGCAACCGTTGGGTTGCTTTTCGTCCCATTTTGATGTATGACACAGCTAGTTAGAACTCACCGTTCGATAGCCCTCGCGGTGCTGGTTGAATAGATTCAAATCTCAAGCTAATGAAGGGCCGGGGTGGAGTCTGTTTATGGAACATGCAGCCATGCTTTGCCCGGCCTGTGCAGGTCCGCTGGAAGTAGCACAATCGCGTTTTACATTTTTACCCTTTCGTAAATCGCGGGAAATTCGCTGTGGCCATTGCGGGAAAACGACTGCCATTATTCAGGCCAAAGTGATGGGAGAAGCATTTACTTACTGGTGCGATCAGTTCGCCCATCAGGTGGAAGCGTCGCTGGCATATTTGCCGGAACTTACGCGAGAAGAATGCTTTACAGTGCTTAATCCGCGACATTTTGATGATGAAGTTCATGCCCACATCAAATTTAAAGTTCTACTTCATTACCTCTGCCAGGTTTTTCGGCCCGTGCTCCGGGATAAATCTCTGGGTTTTGAAGATGCCAGCCTGAGCATGGGACCTATCAAGCATAACGGGATTCCCAAGGCACTGGGCATTTTCGGCCATTGTGGGCATCATCAGCATTCGCACGATTCCGAAGCATGGACATTGCTGATTACCCGTCTGGGCAACAAGGGGTTTCTGACATATCTGATGTCCTCTAGTCCGCACCACAACGGTATTACGATTGAGGGCTTTCTGCCACTGATGGGAAACCGCCCTTCCTCACCCTTGGAAAGTTCGACCGCCGGCACGCCCCGACCGGCATAATCCAAATAATTGCCGGGTACCGCAACTGTTCAATCTGCCACCCGCCGCAAATCGCCCAAGCGACCGCACCAACCTGCATCACATATTAACGGCAAAGTCCCTGCCATCCTGAACCTCAGCCGTGCTAACTTACGTCTGACCATCGGGCGTACTGAGCGTTTCAGCCGCCGTTAAATCATCGGCGGACACCCATCCCTGCCCCTGCACATAAAACGGATGGCTGTCCGTGGTGGCGATTGTTTGCGTGACGCCGTTGGCTTTCTCCATCGCCTCGCCGAAGTCGGCCATGCTTTGCCGAAATTGGCCATTTCACCGCCGACGGCATTCGCCGTAAAATGCTAAATCAACCGCAAATCCATCATCGGGAACATCTAAGACAGGAAGCGGATGGATAATCATCCCCTCGGCCAGCCCGGCAGAAACAATCCGATCATGAATGGTCTGGTTAACCGCAAAATTACCTACCTGCACCCGCAGAATTGGCACCCCATGCGGAAAATTCGCCCGCAAAAGATAGCCCTCGCCTGGCGGCATGGGAAAATATATCCGGCGGCCACATTCCGCACACAGGCCAAGGTCGCCGGACCCCGGGCCGCCTCGCACGAGAACCGCAATTCTCGCCATCGCAGTCTGGTACTGCGGTACCCTTCGGTCGTTTTCGTCGGTCAGCTCGCCAAGTCTTAGGTATTCCCGGCATTCCGGGCCAAACGCTTCCAGAAGGTCATCCCGCACCACTTCGTAATTGACACCTGAAATGTGTTCCAGCGGAAGTTGGAAGCCAATTTGTCCGCCATGCGTATCCATCGGTAAGCGCTCCAAGGGTCCATTTACCGGATGAGCTTCACCACAAAGAGCACAATAAAGCCGAGGCGGGTAGTTTATCCCGTACCAATCATCAGTCATATCGATCGAATCATTTGATTTGGCCGTCAGTCGGTAATAGATCACTCTGGCACCGCCCATTGCACCACCCCGAAATTCACGGAATGTTAAATCTTCTCATAGAACTTTAAATCGGCCGGCAGACCGTCCTCCGGCTCATCCAGCACCGGGAGTCTTACGATATACATCCCCCGCGACAACCCTGCGGCCACGATGCGGTCCCGGATGGCCTGGTTCACGGCAATGCTTCCGACCTGAATCCGCAATATCGGGGCCGCCGCGTTAAGTGTTCCGCCCAAGAGATAGCCGTAGCCGTGCGGCATTGGGTAATAACGCCGCCGACCACATTCGCGGCACAGCCCGTTATTCTTAGACCCCGGGCCGCCGCGCACCAGCACCGATATTTTGGCCTGCGCGGTATGATAATTGGGAATCTGCCGGCCATTTTCATCAATGATCATGCCTAGATTTAGCTGCTCGTGGCTTTCAGGGGCAAGCGCCGCAAGAAGGTCATCTCGCACGATGGCGTACGTTATCGGAGAAATGAATTCCAGCGGCAGCCTGAATTGCGAACGCCCGCCTCGTGTGTCTGCTACAATCGGTTCCAATCCTCCAACCTTGGGATATTCGCCCCCACAGGCAGGACAACAATATCGGGATCGCTCCAACTCCAGCCAGATCCTGTCTGTATCCATAGGCTCGTCAGACCTCGAGCCTAGTTTATAATAAACCGTCTGCTGCCTCATCATGGGAACACCTTGAAGTTTCCAGCGGAGAAATTGCGCATTGCGTATTCCAGATACTGCGTATCGTTTTCCAAATCATATTTCTTGGCGACGTCGTAAAGAATGCCGAACGCTTTACTCTGCGATCCCGGGTTTCCTGTGAAAAATTTCTTCCAGTCTTCTATGCCGCCACCCGGTCCACCAATCTTCGGAAACCCCTCTTCCTTCAGCGCCAGCTTGAGCGCCTCATGAAAACTGCCCGGACCGGTATGCCATGCCGATTCCACACCATAAAGTTCTTGCTCTCGATTTCCGCCAAGAAACTTCGGTATCCCATGGTGACCCTCAAAATCACAATCATTATGCACCCACACCGCATCCAGCGGGGCGGCGAAGCTGCCGGTTGCTGAAGTTGTGCCATCAGCGTTTGTTGCGCAGCCAAAACCCTCCACGAAATACGTGTGGTCATCAGCGACTGTGAAATTATATACCAGAACGCCTTGTGGTTCAGCAACCGTTGTCGTCCCCACCACCGTCGCCGTCTGGCCGTCAGGCGTGCTGAGCGTTTCACCCGCCGTTAATTTGTACGCAGTTAATCAGATTGCCGGTGTGGCACCAGGCGTTGATTCACCCTTCCCACAGCAATTCAAACTTTAAGCCGGTGGCTTTGTGGAATTCGTATGCGGCCTTGAACTCATTGCCGTCGTCGCCGTGGCCTTCGGGGTAGCTGTATTGCCCGGTTTCCTCACGGCAATACACTTCCGAAAGTCGCGTGCGGAAGTCCGTAAAAAGCGTTGATTCCGACCAGCGATGATAAAATACATATTTGGTCACCGCCAACTGTTCCGCCTCGCCGGCGGGAGTATATACCGATGATTTTACATTCAGCACATTCAGGCATTCCGTGACATTCAATACCACCAGATCCTTTGCAAGTCCCTTCTGGCCGGTCGCCACTTTCAGCGGCAGCGATTCCCCGGCAAGGTCAAAAAAGTCCGCCAGTGGATGGCTGCGGCTAATAACCAGGTTCCGTGACTCACCCAACGCCATGAAATCAGCCGGTTTCTTTTGCGGATCAACCAGACTCACCGCTGGTGCCGGCTTGGGCCAGGTCGCTTTTCGCGGATGACCATCCAGGTTCAGTGCTTCCGTCCGGGCCAACTTTTCATCCAACCAAGCAAGACTCTGGAATTTTTCCATGTCACAACTGACGCGGTAAACCTTTGTCATGAATTATATCTCCAACGCACAAAGTGCGGGCATTATCCTTTGGCTACCTGTATAAACTCAAACCCGGTCAGGCCATGGTGTTCCACCGCGGCCTTGAATTCCGTTTTCGGGTCGCCGGTACGTTCAATGGCGTAATAGCGAACTGCATCTCCTTCAAATTTGAAGATGGAAACACGCGGCAGCCTTTTTGGCTTAAAGACAAGTCGCGGACTGCTGCTCTGGCATTGCCTGAACCAATCCGGGCAGCGCTTTTTATCAATACAATCAAACCGCTTTGTTACATGGAACACTTTGTATTCAATGCCCTCATGAACCAGCGGCAGCAATTCACCTGCCAGTGTCAAAATATTTTTTAAGACTTTGTAAGCCCGTGGTGCGATGGCGAAGGCGAAGCAGGCCCATAAATCCACAAAATCTCCCCGTTTTCCCAATGGAGGATCGGCGTAAACTTCCGGGGATACCCAGGTGGCCGCCTTTGGTGGCAAGTCATCACATTTATACGGATTCTTAAAAAAATCCACATCTTCTGCCAGTTGGAACGTCTGAAAATTATTGACATCACATTCGACACGGAAAACCTTCATACCTGCTACCTCATTGGAATTATATTAATATTTAAACGTGCGGTTTTGCAGTTCGCTTGCGATCTGTTTAAGTTCCGTAATAAGATTGGCCTTAATTTCGCCAGTTTCTCCGCCCTTTGCCACGACCGTGTTCAGTCGCGCTAGTATCTCCGTGTAATATTTTTTGGTATGTATCCCTGCATGGAACACCTTCTTAAGCAGCACACCGTTCTCAAGACCATTGACGTCAATCCCAAACTTGAGCAGTATCGCCCTGGCATCTACCGCGGCCTTGGCCCCCTGGGCTACAATATGGTGCGCCGCCTGGCCAATCATCTTGAAGCCGGCGCGGATAAAATTCCGCCGCAGCTTGCTGCAACTGTTATGCACCCACACCGCATCCAGCGGCCCGGCAGAACTTCCAGTTGTGCCATCAGCGTTTGGTGCGCTTCCAAAGCCCTCTACAAAATACGTATGGTCATCAGCTACTGTGAAATTATATACCAATACGCCTTGAGCTTCAGCAACCGTTGTCGTCCCCACCACTGTCGCCGTCTGACCATCGGGCGTACTGAGCGTTTCACCCGCCGTTAAATCATCGGCGGACACCCAGCCCTGCCCCTGCACATAAAACGGGTGGCTGTCCGTGGTGTCGATTGTTTCCACACTGCCATCAGCGTTCCTGATGATGGCGAAATCTCCTCAAATTCCGGAATATGCCCGCAGCGCAATGCCCGCTCGGTGGCCGGCGTCAAAACCCGTGCGATAGGAATTCCAAACCCGTGACGTTTTCCCGCCGCAATATATCCGCGACTTTACGGGTAGTCATCAAGGGAAAAATCCGGCAGCGCCCCTCCGAGAACACCAGCGGCGAACAGATGATCAGGTCCTCTTCCGGAAGCCGCATCGCCCGCCGCTGCGGCCAATACAACGTCTTTCCGTATCGCATACAAACGGGGCAAAGCCCGCGGAACTCCATCCCACATAATGCAATGTCAACCGCGACCCAGCCCATCGGCAATGCCGGAAGGGCAATTACGTAGCGGGAATCGCCCGGTAACGGAATGAACCTAATCCCTCGTATATCTTCGGACTGGATGATACCGGCCAGGCGCGTGCTAATGCACAACACGCCATCCGCCGTCGTGACGAAATCCCAAGTGCTACGCACGAGGAAATCCGTCGGGGCTCCCAATTTTTCCAAAATGGTTATTTCTGGGAACTTTTTACAGCGGGGGCATGCAAATATTGCGTATTCCGCGCGCAACGCGATGCGCGGCCCCCGGTCGTTGTGGAAGAGCCAGTCCTCGGGTTCGGAATCTGGCCGGTCAGCCGGAACCATCCTTAAACTGATCGTCATCGCAAACTCCCAGTGAAGAAGGCCCTTACGGTCTCCTGCAGGAACGATTCTAGGTATCGCCCCCCCCCTGGTAGTCCTTATAAAAGGCCCTAAGCGCAAAATACCGCTCACTGCGGGTGAAGTTCGCTAGGACATCCGCGCCAGCATTACCTGTTCGCGGCAGCATATCCGCCACGCTGCCGTCCGCAAGCCTCTTCGTTATTCCACGAAGGTAAGCGCTTAAGGCTGCGTGTAACTCAGTATGGTCGGCAGCGCTTAGGAACGTCAGGAACCGACTCCCGTAACGAAGACCGTTGCCTAAGGCTCTCGGCCAAAAATGGTTGAATCCCGCGCAGGTATTATGCACCCACACCGCATCCAGCGGCCCGACAGAACTTCCAGTTGTATCATTACTTCCAAAGCCCTCCACGAAATACGTGTGGTCATCGGCGACTGTGAAATTATATACCAGAACGCCTTGAGCTTCAGCAACCGTTGTCGTCCCCAAAACCGCAAAATCGTTTTCCGCTGCGGATCAGATACGATCTTCATTTTACCGGCGTGCCAAAGGGCGGCAAGGCGATCCACCGTTCGCCTCGATGCTTTAACACAAGCCCTGAGGCATATAGACGATCCCAAAGCTGACGAATAGACTCAATACACTTCAGGTCAGTTGCTGTCGCGCCCTCTATCCCGTCGATCAGAACTACCTGTCCCGTCCCGCCCATTGGCGCAAGCCTGTATGGTTCCGGCAATGCGGGAACTTTTCCCCATTTATCGGAAATATACGTCAGCCAGCCCGGCCGCACACCCGTAAATTCACTGCGTTCAGGCAACGCTAATTCGTCTAAACGGTGCGTCGAAACGCATAAGTAATCCGGGTCCCAGTAGCGCACCATCACCCCGGCCACCGCCAGAATCTTATCAATCTTCGCCAATTCGCTCGCAGACGCACCCTGCACGGGAGAAAATTTAATGAAACATTCGTTGGGAAATGGCATGTGGGGTGGCGGATAGCAGCCGCAGCTGATCCGTAGGTTAATTCCATCTGGTTTTTCCAGACAGTTCCAGAGGTAAAGGCTGTATCCGAGGTCCTCTATTACGCGGTTATCCACGTCATAATGGTTGCGGCCCTTGGCCAACAGATCGCGGATGTTGCCCGGCTCCGGTGGCAACTTGTCAGCCAACGCTTCGCGCTTGATTGTTCCCAATTTTGACCATTGGCCAAATGATTTGTGCAGTTCAGCCAATTCCCGAAAAAAAGGCCTCGCACGATCTGCGCACTGATCCAACGACTCGCGACGGCTGCGCCAGCGCGCATTTAAGAACAAACTCTCATACATTTAGGTGTGCTCCTATTGATATTTCAAATCGGAGGAGTAAAAACCACCTCGATCCCGAAGTCGCTGACAAGGCCGCGAATGGCATTGGCCGCATTCTCCTCGGCAACATGCCATAGGATCGGCAACGCTCCGGCGGCCTCGCGCTGACGGAAGGCCTGTTCCTGTATCCCCTCTGCACCCTTGTAATCGGTACGGAATTCGCCGTCCTCTACCGCCCATTCATACCCCGGACCCTTGGCCTCAAGAAGAGTGCCCGTCTGGGCGTCAAAGCCATCAAACTTTACGCCGTTCCGCAAAAAGGCCTGGCTCTGTCGGCCAGTTATCTGCTCCTGGTAATTGCGTGCACGCAACGACCAGGATTCCTGATCCTCGTAGATCCATTTCCCCGCGCATTCATTATGCACCCACACCGCATCAAGCGGGGCGGCGGAACTTCCAGTTGTACCATTACTTCCAAAGCCCTCCACAAAGTACGTGTGGTCGTCGGCTACCGTGAAATTATATACCAATACGCCTTGTGGTTCAGCAACCGTTGTCGTCCCCACCACCGTCGCCGTCTGGCCATCGGGGGTACTGAGCGTTTCACCCGCCGTTAAATCATCGGCGGACACCCAGCCCTGCCCCTGCACATAAAACGGGTGGCTGTCCGTGGTGTCGATTGTTTCCACA
>JAJZOA010000312.1 GCA_021852225.1 Planctomycetota bacterium | reverse complement strand
ATCGGTTCACGAATTTTCCACGCAGTCACAGGAAGCCGGGCAATCGGGTATAACCACCCAATCAGTCATGCCCGGACAGTTGCCGCCCGCCGCTGTTACCGGCACCTATAGCTTCACCGTTCCTTATACGGTAACGAGTTTTAAGAAATCAACCGCCACGTACCGGCAGTATCTGCTTTATAACGGTCGGCCAACGCCCAATCAAAAGCCGTTCTGCATATTAACCGTGGCGGCAAAAGTGGCCAGGAATTGTGCCAACAGCCTGAAATTCAATATCAGTTCAAAACGCACTTTTATTCTCAACGGCCTGGCGGCCCATGAATGGAGCGGTTACACCAATGACGGCAACCCATTTGCGGAACTTATTGTTTCACACCTTGGTGGCGGGGACAAACTGGACGCATTGGCGATTGCCCCTAATGATCAGATTCGGAAAATGGCACTGAAGATTTTAAGTTCCATTCACTGGACGCCCGACACCAGTGGAGAATAAATCTCATTGCCGCCGGGCGTGGCACGGTGGCCATTTTCAGTACAGATTATGATTCGCAGGAATATTTTTCGGGATTTACCGATCCTGTAGTACTTGGATGCTTTCAATGATCAATGAGTTAAGCGCACTGGAAGTTCGTAATAAAATAGCATCGGGCGAACTTACCGCTCAAACTGCCGCACAAGCAAGTCTATCAGCCATTGCGCAGACGGATCCACATCTGCACGCCTATAACGAGGTATTTGCGGATCGGGCGATGCAAAAGGCCCAGGCCGTTGACCAAGCCAAATCCGCCGGCAAACCGCAGGGGCTTTTGGCCGGCGTTCCCATTGCGATAAAAGACAATCTATGCACAACATTTGGTGCTACAACCTGTTCATCGAAAATGCTTCAGAATTTTCACAGTCCGTATGACGCCACAGTGGTGAAAAAACTTGAACAGGCCGGCGCGGTGATTTTAGGTAAAACCAACCTTGATGAATTTGCCATGGGAAGCTCCACGGAAAATTCCGCCTTTGGCCCCACGCATAATCCATGGAACACCCAATGCGTTCCCGGCGGTTCATCCGGTGGATCAGCCGCCGCCACCGCGGCGCGGATGTGTGCAGCATCGCTGGGGTCCGATACCGGCGGATCAATCCGACAGCCCGCGTCGTTGTGCGGAATTGTCGGCTTGAAACCTACCTACGGCCTGGTATCACGTTATGGCCTTGTGGCGTTTGCCAGTTCGCTGGATCAGATCGGCCCGATGACCCGCACAGTGGAAGATGCGGCCCTGCTGCTGCAAGTTATTGCGGGCCATGATCCATTGGACAGCACCAGTTGGCCGGAACCGGTGCCGGATTATCTTTCCGATTTGGATAAGCCGCTGGAGGGCGTCCGCATCGGCCTGCCTGCTGAATTCAGCGGCGAAGGCATTGAACCGGAAGTCAGCAGCGCCATTGCCAAAGCGGTTGATTTTTATCGCAGTCAGGGTGCGACGGTGGTAGATGTTCATTTACCGCACACAAAATACGGCATCGCCGCCTATTATGTCATCGCGCCGGCGGAGGCATCGAGCAATCTTTCCCGTTACGACGGCGTACATTACGGCCATCGCACAGCCAGGCCGGAAAATTTATTTGATCTGTATGCCGCCAGCCGGGCCGAAGGCTTCGGCCCGGAAGTGCAGCGGCGTATCATGCTGGGTACGTATGCGTTATCCTCGGGCTATTATGACGCCTATTACCTGCGGGCGTTGCGGGTGCGGCAATTGATCAAGCGGGATTTTGATCAGGCGTTTGAAAAGTGCGATTTCATTGCGTGCCCCACCTCCCCTACGGTAGCATTTGAATTGGGAGCCAAAAGCGGCGATCCTTTGCAGATGTATTTGTGCGATGTCTTCACGGTAACATGCAACATTGCCGGTATTCCGGGAATGAATATTCCGTGCGGATTTTCTCAGGCGGGCCTACCGATTGGCCTGCAGATATTAGGCCCGACATTCAGCGAGCAGCGTATGCTGCGCCTGGCGCGGATGTATGAAAAAAATCACGACTGGCACACGCGTAAGCCAAAAGGCTTTACCAATCCTTAAGTCAGCGATATGCTCCCGTTAGATTAGTTGGCATGCCGCAATAAAAAAGAAGGAAACTGGCAGGGCTTGCGGCAGGAGCATGCGGCTCCTCCACCACGATGCCGAGGGTTATTGCTACCTGCTGCCCAAGGGTTCGCCACCCGACTATCGGTGCAGCGCAGTATGGGGTGCAGGTTATGGTTACTCGCTGGCGGCGTTATTTCCTCTGCGGTCCGCTTCTGCTCATATTTTTCGTTTTATCACAGGCAAATGCCGCGACTTTTGGCTCGGGCGGTGTGTTGTATGTCAGCCACGCCAAATTTCAACAGATCGCCGCTGCCGCGTTGGCTTGGGCCAAAGGGCACCCGAAATCACCGGACAGCCCCCGCCTGCTCTTCCGCGTTCTCATGGCGGCGACAGTACGGGGCGACGATCCGCACGATCTGAATGTTGCGCAACGGCGGCTGGTTCTAGAATTTCCGGGCAGCAATGAGGCCCGCTATTTTCTCGCTAATATCCCAGATTCCAACGCGTACCGGGCGGTCGTCACGATGCTTTTACGATGGTTCACTTACCACCCGAACAAACGCAATTCCCGCATTATAGACGCTGTAATCCGCAGCGGATTACAGCGTTTCGGTATCCACGCGGTTTATAAAAACACATTCCAGAATGCCCTGCTGTGCTACCTCGTGACGCACAAAGCCGGGGATTCCGAGGTTGCCAACGAGATGCTGGGAGCTACGGAGCCGTCATCCTCGGACGGAGAGTACCCGATGCGACTCGCCAGAGATGAGATTCGCGAAGTGGTGATTGATAGAACTATGACTCCAATGGAAAAGCTCGAGGCTCTTAACCAATTGAGCCGGAGCAATTCCACTTATCTTCTGGAAAGATACTATTTACACCTTCTACCAGCAGCCGTGCGGTCATCAAAAAAGCTGCTGAAGCTGCACGCCGAAGAACTGATATTAAACGGACATTTCCAACGTGCGCTAGCCTTGTTGGTTGGAAGCAGCCGCCACAAATCCAACGCCCGTGTCGAATTTCTTCGCATTTACTGCGACGCTGTTCTGGGCCGGCCAAATCGCGCGGCCAAGGAGGCAAAACAACTGGCGGCGGATTTCCCGAAAAGCCGGTGGGAACCCGATGCGTTGGAACTCGCTAAGCTGGCAGCCAGCCAGAGCGCTGCCGAGCGTCAGGTCGTGTCGCAAGTTTTGCATCTCCTGCACGCGGTGGGTAACAACGTCCGGGGATATGAACTTCGCGCGACGCTCAACGGCGAGCACAAGACTTCTTGGCAGTTCTACGCCGGAGTCGCCGGCCGCGCCGGGAATATTCAGGTACGGAAGAACGGCGACGTGGTAGCCGCGATTGCATGGAACTCCAGAGCGTTGCGACTTTTTAACCCCAGCGCAAAGCGTACATTTCGAATGCCGGTCGGGCTGGCAGGAAAGGCCTCGCCCAGCGATATATCCCCGTCTTCATATCTGGCCAATGTCCTGTCGAACCTCGGCACTTCCGAGCTTGATGCAAAGGGAATCGTGGCACGTTATCTACCTGCGTCGCTCAAGACGTACGCTGGCGCAATGGGGCTTTTCCAAAAGGCCCGTCGGTTCGGCGTGTTCTTCACCAAGCAACGATCTCAAGGCGGAAAAACGTCCTTTGAGGTGGTCATTGCAGGCATCTCAAATCCGAAATGGATAAAGA
>JAJZOA010000362.1 GCA_021852225.1 Planctomycetota bacterium | reverse complement strand
TGTTAACGCACTGGAGATTCTTGCCGCGCATTACCAAGCAGCGCTGCGGGCTTAATAACTCGCAGAGGAATATATCCGAACACACCCGCACAGCATGCCCGGGATTGCGTTGCGCCAAACAAGGTGAATAGTGTGTCGCAGAATCACATTTTCGATCTGCCCACAATGGTCTTCCAATGACCATGGTCCTTGACTTTGATCATAGAGGGAATCAGTACGTGGTCATGCGCGTTGGCTTTACCCATGACTTCAATGGTTAAACCGACATACGGAGCCAGCGGCCGGGAATTGGTCGCCAGCGTCCAAGCCTGGCCATGGATCAGAATGCCCGCGGGAATCCCCGATTCCAGACATTTCTTGCCGCAGGTTTTGCCATGGGCTCGACCCGTAGCTCCAAAAGCCGAATAGCATTTCATATCCAGCAATTGCCCCGTGACCGTTATGCGCTTAGCGGCCGCCGCAAATGTGCTTACCGACATGACGCCGACCACAAGTATGGCCATGACCCCGGAAAGCCTTTTACGATTCATACGCAGCTCCAAAAATGAACCCAGATAGTCGTTGACCACCAACGACCTGATAACATTATAATAGTTTATCAGACGAACAACAAAAGATAGTAACCGTTCACGGTCATGCCGACGGGCCAGAATTACCGCGGTTTTGACATAGCCCAAAGGGTGGGAACCTCTTGTGGTGCGGGCTTCCAGCCTGCCCCATCGTCCCTTCGTGAACGGTTACCCCTTTACGGCTTATTAATCAGTCCGGTTGCGACCATATTTTTGGCTTCAAGCGGTTCTGAACTGCTTGGCCACCATTGTCCCAGGATGTGCCGATCGCCGAGTGCCACAATTTCTGGCTGCACCCCATTTATTTCCGTCCTTGGTCGGGCTTCGCATTCAGGACGTTCTCTGGCTATAATTATCCTCTTGGGTGCAAAGGCTGCGCCTGGATTGAATTTGAGGTAGGACGGATGAATCCCATAGCGAATCAAGATCCTGAATTGTGGCAGGCTATTTGTGATGAAGAGAATCGTCAGGAATCGACACTGGAACTTATTGCCAGTGAGAATCACGTTTCACCGGCGGTCCTGGCCGCGGCGGCCACACCATTGACGAATAAATATGCTGAAGGCTATCCCGGCAAACGATATTATGGCGGCTGCCAGTACATGGATGTCGTTGAGAATCTGGCTCGGGATCGCGCTCGGCAACTTTTTGGATGCGATCATGTCAATGTGCAGCCGCACTCGGGTTCGCAGGCCAATCAGGCGGTATTTCTTGCGGCCATTAGTCCGGGCGACACCATTATGGGGTTGCATCTGGATCATGGTGGGCATCTCACGCATGGTAAATCGGTGAATCTTTCCGGCAAATGGTTCAAAGCGGTTCATTACACGCTGAATCCCAAAACCGAACGCATTGATCTGGCGGAAGTCCGAAAATTGGCTCATGAACATAAGCCCAAACTGATTATCACCGGTGCCAGTGCGTATCCCCGCGTATGGGATTTTGCGGGCTTTGCGGAAATTGCCCATGAGGTGGGGGCGGTGCAGATGGCAGATATGGCGCATTTCGCCGGACTTGTGGCCACCGGCCTGCATCCCTCGCCCGTGCCATACGCGGAGTTCGTCACCACCACCACGCACAAAACTCTGCGTGGCCCGCGCTCCGGCATGGTTTTATGCCAGGCTCTGTGGGCAAAAAAACTCGATTCCGCTGTTTTTCCCGGTCTGCAGGGCGGTCCGTTGATGCACATTATTGCGGCCAAAGCGGTAGCCTTTGCTGAAGCGCTGCGACCGGAATTCAAACTGTATTGTCAGCAGATCATTAAAAACGCCCAGGTGCTGGCGGAGGAATTAACCCGCCGCGGTTATCGCCTGGTATCCGGTGGCACGGACAACCATTTAATGCTCATCGACCTGCGTGCCAAGGACGCTAATTTAACCGGTGCGATGGCGGAACAGTGGTTGCAGACCGCGGGAATGATTGTCAATAAAAACATGGTTCCATTTGATACCCGCAAAGCCATGGAAACTTCCGGCATTCGTGTGGGCACGCCGGCCTTAACCACCCGCGGCCTCAAAGAGCCGGAGATGAAACTGGTGGCTCAGTGGTTCGATCGCGCCGCGTCCAGCGCTGGTGATGAAAAAACGCTGCTTCGAATTCGCGGCGAGGTTTCTGACTTTACCCGGCAGTATCCGTTGCCGCATCTGGAATGCCGCGTACCGGCTTCCCAACAAGTGCGGGAACAAACTGCGGCGGCAGCGCGATAGTCCGGCTGGAGAGTATTCATGGATCATGAGGTTTTAATTCTTCAACACGCGGCTTGCGAACACGCGGGTAATATCGCCGCCGCGCTGCAATGTGCGAATCGCCGCAGCGCCACTATTGAATTATTCGCCGGCCAGAACGTCCCGGAGACCATGGATTCATATTCGGCGTTGGTGATAATGGGCGGTCCTATGGGCGTTTATGAGGAGGCCCAATATCCCTTTATACGTGATGAACTGCGGTTAATAGAACAGACACTCAAACAGAATAAACCCATTCTTGGCATTTGCCTTGGCAGTCAACTGCTCGCGGCGGCGCTGGGGGCCAAGGTGTATCCGGGGCCGAAGAAGGAAATCGGCTGGTATCTGGTATCCAGGTTGCCTGCTGCCAAAGGCGATGCTCTCGCCGTGGGGCTGCCGGAGTCCTTTATGGCGATGCACTGGCATGGTGATGTGTTTGATGTTCCCGCGGGTTCTGTACCACTGTTGCGGTCTGATCTGACGGCCTGTCAGGCTTTTCGCTTTGATCGCAATGCCTATGGTTTTCTCTGCCACCTGGAACTGAGTTTACCCCAGATGGACCGGATGATTCAGGCCTTCCCGGAGGAACTTCATCAGGCGGGCATAACCGGCTCTGAAATCCTGCAAGGGTGGCCCCTGCATGGTGCGGCGCTGGAGCGGCTGGGGGGCGAAGTATTTTCACGTTGGACGGCGCTGGTGAAATAACCCGGTTTACAGTACCTCTTTATATCTTCAGGAGTTGGCCATTGCATGATCGCCTGACCGTTGAATTTGCCTGGCTTCCACATGGTCGAGGATTGGAACTTCCAGAGTATCAAACCCCGCACAGCGCCGGCATGGATTTACAGGCGGCGGTGATGGCACCGCTGGCCCTTGCGCCCTTGCAGAGAGTATTGGTGCCCTGCGGTTTTGTCATAGCCATTCCCGATGGCTATGAAGCACAAATCCGACCCCGATCCGGCTTGGCCCTGAAGAACGGTATTACCCTGCCCAATGCTCCCGGTACTATTGACGCGGATTACCGCGGAGAGCTTAAAATCATCATGATTAACCTCGGTTCAGAACCCTTTGTCATTACTCGCGGCATGCGCATTGCGCAGCTGGTTATCGCCCCGGTCACCCGCGCCGCATGGAAGACTGTGGATTCCCCGGAGCATCTCTCCACTACCGCGCGCGGCACCGGCGGCTTCGGCAGCACCGGGCATTAGGCCGCCGAACGAACTATCGCGGCGCTTGAAGGCTCATAAACTTCCGGTGTTGGCCCCATCAGGAAGGTGCGGGAGCCGAAGACGGAACCTGGACTTTTAAAAAATTTGTCAGCAGCGTGTAGCCATCCGGAGTGAGAAAACTTTCGGGATGGAATTGCACCCCGTACAAAGGCCAATGTTTGTGCTGTATCGCCATAATTTCATTTTCATCAGTCCAGGCGGTGACCATAAAATCGTCCGGTAAAGTACCGGGGCGAATGACCAGACTATGATAC
>JAJZOA010000332.1 GCA_021852225.1 Planctomycetota bacterium | reverse complement strand
GAAAAACTTGTAGTTTATCAAAAAGCCGTTTCCTACGCCGACTGAATCTGCGCCATTACCGAAAAATTTTCACGCGGTTACGGTTTCCTTTCCGATCAAATCAACCGCGAGTCCGTTTCCATCGCCGCCAATATTGCCTAAGGCAATGGGCGCTTTGCAATTCCCGATCGTAAAAACTTTTTCCTGATCGCCAGAGACTCCGCGCAGGAATGTGTAGCACTATTGGAAATTGGGTTTCGTCGAAAGCTCATTGCGTTGGATATTCATCGTCGGCTTCGCAGCGATCTGGAAGAAATTTCCAAAATGCTCTCCGGCCTGATCAACGGGCTGGAAAGCCGAAAAACATAAAGGGAAATTTCTGACAGACCTTCCGCTCAATCGCCACCGCATAGGTTGCCCTCGCCATCAGCGTTGAATGATCACGTGTTGCAGGGCAGATGGGTACTGCGGGCCCGCGGCGAAAGTTTCTGTGGTTACGGCTTTCATGTGGAATGGTCGGCTTCGGGCAATTCACTGGATTCAATGCCCATTTCCTTGACTTTTTTATTCAGTGTATTGCGGTTGATGCCTAAAAAGTCCGCGGCTTTTATTTTCACGTCGCCGCAACGCTGCAGGGCTTTTTCAAGCAGCGCTTTTTCCACCTGATTAATGACCAGATCATAAATTTGCCCTTCACGCAGGGCATATTCGCTGATGGCTTGGTCGGCCAGGCGATGCACAATACCGTCGAGATCTTCGCTGGCGATACTGGCCCGGCCCTGCTGGGCAAACGCGCGAATGGCTGTGGGCAGCAGGTCTTCTGTGAGCGTGTCCCCACGACTTAATACCACCGCGCGTTCTATGGCATTCTCCAGCTCTCGAACATTGCCCGGCCAGGGGTAGCGGACGAAGATGTTTACCAGTTCCCGACTGATTTTATTAAGATTTTTCCCATTTTCCGCATTGAATTTATCAAAGAAAAAGTCGATGAGCTTGGGAATGTCCTCGCGGCGATTCCGCAGAGCCGGCAAATTAATGGTGACAACATTCAGACGGTAAAATAGATCTTCCCTGAATTTTCCTTTGGCAACTTCATCCTGCAGGCTTAAATTGGTGGCGGCGATGATCCGCACATCTACGCGAATGGTGCGCGTATCGCCAACGCGTTCAAATTCCCGCTCCTGCAACACGCGCAAAAGTTTCACTTGCAGGCTCGTGTCCAGCGTGCCGATTTCATCCAAAAACAGCGTGCCGGTATGGGCCGCTTCAAAGCGTCCGATTTTATCGCGGATGGCACCGGTAAAACTTCCTTTGATGTGGCCGAAAAGTTCGGATTCCAGCAGCGTACCGGTCAAGGCTCCGCAATTCATGCGGATAAACGGCTTGTCGACGCGGTTGGAATTGAAATGTATCGCCTTGGCAATTAATTCTTTCCCGGTCCCGGTTTCACCCAACAGCAGTACCGTGGCCCGGCTCATGGCCACTTGCGCAATGGTATCAAAAACCTCCAGCATGGTGGGCGAACTGCCGATGATATTGTCAAATTTGTATTTGCTTTGCAGGGTGCTGCGAAGTTGCCGGCGTTCTTCCAGCCATTCTTCCCGTTCGGTGGCGACGATAGAATTTATTTTGATGGCCTGGGAAATAAATGCTGCAATGATTTCCATCAATCGCTGATCATTATTCAGCGTTTCATCATCGACAAATTGTTTATCAACGGACAATGCGCCGCAGGCCTTGGATTCAATAAGTATCGGCACGCAGATAAAGCTGGTGACGCGGCCGGGGACAGGCACGCGGGCACCGGTGCGGTTGAGAAATTGAATTTCCTTGCTGATGTCGGCAACCACGCGAGCCTTACCTGTGGCCACCACCTGCCCGGTGATGCCTTCGCCAACATCGTATCGACCACGTTGAATTTCATTGGCCGTCAGCCCCAGCGCCGCTTCTATCTGCAATTTTCCCGTGGTAGAATCCAGAAGGACCATGGAGCCGCGCTCCATGCCGAGCCGATCGGCGAGAACGCGCATGGTCTGATCAAAAACGGCGTGCAAATCCAAGCCGGATGAGAGGGCACGGCCAATTTCAGTAAGAATCGTAAGTTCCAGTTCGGCGCGATCCATCAAATCCAACCTCCGCTATCGCCCACGGCAAATTCCTTCCGCACCATCGAGCTTCCAACGCATTAAGCCCGGGCCTGCCGCCGTCAACCACCAAGAGCCTGTCCGAAGATTCGCACGTGCTCCGGATGCTATTGTACTATGCAAACGCCGTGCGCAAGTAATCCACGACGTTGAAATAGTTGGCGGCTGTCGATATCTGCCGAATGAATCTGGGCGTTATGAAATATATAAGTGATTGTATTTTAATGATTTATGTTACAGCCATGACGCGAAAATGTCAGATCAATTCGCCCGTTATTGTTGCCGGAATTTTTGGCAAGACATCCAAAGTGAAATCGGCCTTCTGCCTGATAAATAGCCGTTGCCACACATTGATGCCAAGTTTGTGGCTTTTTATGCCTGTATAATAGGCAGGTGGCCGATATGGGCGGAATCCGGCGACTTAACCCGCTGATGGCTGGCGATTTACGTCACTGGCGGATGCCTTTTGCGAAGAATATTAAGCCTGCCTCTTGCCTTGGCACTGGCGTTTGGTAGGATGGACATTCTTGGGGACGTAGCTCAATTGGGAGAGCACTGCCTTTGCAAGGCAGGGGTTGCCGGTTCGATCCCGGTCGTCTCCATTCCCCTTTTTTAAAAAAAACTTAATGCTGGAATTTTCCACTGGCAATTATTATTCCTTTATGCGTATAATGCGTCTCGAAGGAATGATTCGGTTCGCAACGGTCTTTCTCAAAAGCTGCAACCCACCTTGAAAGATCCGGCGCTAACGCGAATCGCGCCATCAGTTTGCGGTGAATTGAAGTCGGGCGATCTACTTAGACTGAGGGCGATGCCACATAAGGACTTGGAAGATGGACTTGCCTGACAAGCCACGTACAGGCCTGCACTGGATCAGCATTTGGTCCAGCGCGTTCATCTGCGCGGTGAGCTTACTGGTATTGGCGGGCTGGTGTTCCGGCGAATTGTCGCTGACGAGTTTGCTGCCTGATATGATTCCGATGAATCCGGCAGTGGCAATCTGCTTTTTCCTGCTGGCGGTCCCCATTGGCTTTCTGGCCTTCCACCGGGAAACCACCACGGCGCAAAATTGGGAAATTATGGCCATCGGCGGCATTGTGGTTTTGGTCGCCATGCTGCGGCTGGCGGCGTATCTGGGCGCGGAAAATCTGCACGTTGATTCGCTATTATTTGCCCGGGAACTCACCAAAGTTCCCTTCGCACCCAACCGTATGGCACCGAACACCGCAGTGGGATTGTTATTTGGCGGCGTGGGTGTCATGAGTGTGGTCTGGCGAAAAACTTTCACACGGCGCGTTACGACCGTGGCGCTGATTGGTCTGCTGTTGACGGGACTGTACGGCGTTGCCAATTATTTGTTTACCGTTTACGGACACAATTTGCGAGGCGAATATATACCCACCGCCATGCACACGGCGGCGGCCATACTGCTTTTGATGGCGGGAATTTCAGCACTCGACGAGCACCTGCCGATGGTCCAACAATTCTTTAAAAATAGTCCGGGAGGAATAATCATGCGGCGGCTGCTGCCACCGCTGATAGTTTTTCCGATATTCCTGGGCTGGCTGAGAATTTTTTACGAATATCAGCTTCATGCTTCCGGAATGCCGGCCTCGGCGGCCTCAGCGGTGGTGCTGCAGATCATTGTATTTGTCGCTCTG
>JAJZOA010000280.1 GCA_021852225.1 Planctomycetota bacterium | reverse complement strand
GACGTACTGATACAAATTTATTCCGCCGTCATACCCGATCGGATCACGCTGAATCCAACGGCCAAGGGCGGGGTTGTATGTCCGATTGCGGACGTAATAAAGCTGCGATTCAGGATCAAGGCGATAGCCGCAATAGATTATTTCATTCGCACAGGAGGTATTGGAGGAATAGGATGTATCGCGGTGACTACGGGCAGACAGGAGGTCTGCGGTCCGGCGACCAGGAAATTTTCCAGTCTGCCAAGACTCATCGCGCCAGCGGCCACGGCTTCGCGGCTTGGTGCCGTGGTGGTGAAAAAATTGCTTATCCAGCGCGACCATAAATTGCCTTGAAAAAGGCCGACCTTACTTTGGTGCCTAAATCATAACGTCGCCAGTTGCTGTGTGCCAAGCCAATGCACGTTCCTTGCCGTCTATTATCCGATATCCGATTCCGTCGCCCGCCGCCCATATGGAAGAAAAACTTGAAGCACTGAGCCCTAGTATTCAAGTGAAGCGGTTCGTTCAAGGCGGGCAAGATTGCCAGAATGCTAAGATTTCCAAAATATTTCTAAAATCGCTCCCGCGAATAAGAAATGCCCCCTATTGCGTTACGGCACCTGTGCCGTAATATCCTGATGTTACCCAGACCCCGTCAAACCAACCCCGGCAGGCCGGTTGAGTCTATTGAATACCCAATTCAGGCGATGAGTTGTGAAGTTTTCGCTGTTGCAAGTTTGGTGGTTTCTGGTACCTATGGATTGCCGCTCTGTTGGCGGTTCGCCAGTCGCTGCCTGGCCACGGGATTAGTTTGCAGCAAAGCGCGTATTCCGGAACAGGCCAAGATGCCGCGAATTTTCGACAACCAGAACGCGGATTCCAGCCGGTCAATATGGGGCACCCTTGCCCCATGGTTCCGCAGCGCCCGCAAACGCTTCCGATCAGACCGCTGGTTTCCACAAATTCCCGTAGCTCTGGCGGTCGGCCTGCTGGGACTCTGGAATCTTCTTGATGGTCTTGGTCGCGTGCTGCCCGGCATCCCGGCGCTCATGCACATCAAGCCGGTACTGCATGTCGGGCAACTGCCACTCCTGCATGGGCTAACGGGAATTCCGCAGGCGCTGGCCGGCGTCATGATTTTGATCATGTCCTTCGGGCTGGCATTCCGATCCCGTTTCGCCTGGGCGGTGGCGCTGCTGCTGTCGGGCGCGACACTGGCGCTGCTGCTCCACCAGAGCCATTTGAGTTGGGGGCTGCTGACCTGCTTTAACGCGATTCTTCTGGTCAGTCTTCTGGTATTTCATCGGGCGTTTTCACGGTCCAGCGTGGCGGCGGGAACATTGTTCAGCGCGGTAAGCGTCATTCTTCTGATGGGTTATGCCGTCTTTGGTTCCTATGTGCTGGGCCAGGGGTTCAATCCACCTATCAAGCATCTGGCGACGGCGCTCTATTTTTCCGTGGTCACACTGTCTACCGTCGGTTACGGGGATATTGTTCCCAAAAGCGATGACGCCCGGCTGTTTGTCATGTCGATTATTGTGCTGGGCATCACGGTTTTTGCCACATCCATTTCCGCGGTGATTGTGCCGCTGGTCAACGGCCGCATGCAGCGCCTGCTGGCAGGAGAAAAAAAACGTATGAGAAAGAACCATTACATTATCGCGGGCGACAATGCCCTGGCCCAGAATTCCTATCGGGAACTTAAGAATCGAAAAATGATGGTGACTGTCATCATGCCCGCGCCGCCGGAAAATTCCTGGATGGATCCCGCGGACCTGATGGTGGGCGATCCATCCGATGTTGAAGTGTTGCGCGCCGCGGGTTGCAAAGATGCGCTGGCCATTCTGGCCCTGCGGGTTGATGACAGTGAAAACGCCTTTATTGTGCTGGCCGCCAAGGAACTCGGCGGTACGGCCCGCACCGTAGCGGCGGTGAAGAACAGCAAAAATTTGACGCGCGTGCGGCGGGTGGGGCCGGACCTGATTATCGCGCCCGATGTACTGGGCGGAGAACTCCTGGCCATGGCCTTAAGCGGCGAAGAAGTCAGCAGCGAAACAATTTTAAGCAATTTGTTTATTTCGGCCGATGCCCGCAAAGCCCGCCCGTCAGACAAGGGCGGTGGTTGATCCGGTCGGCCAAGACCGTGGCCGCGAATTGCGATCAGACGTTGCGGCCGCGGAGTTCGCGATGGCCGATTGGCTTGGCCGGGTTGCCACCCACAATGGTCCACGGCGGAACATCCCGCACCACCACTGCGCAGGCCGCCACCACGGCACCCTCACCCACGGTGCGTCCCGGCCCGATAAATGCACGGGCACAAATCCAAACGTCGGCACCAATCGTCACCGGCGCGGTGATCAGCGGTAAGGAAATATCACGGTAGTCATGCGTGCCAGCGCACAGATAGGCTTCCTGACTGATGGACGCCCGGGTGCCAATGGTGATTTTTCCCAGATTATAGACGGTGCAGTCATCTCCGAGACAGGCCAGATCACCAAGTTCCAGCAGCCATGGATAATACACGCGGCTGGTGCGCCGCACGGTACATTGGCGTCCGATTTTGGCACCGAAACATCGCAGCAGAAAGGCCCGCCACGCGGACTGCGTGTGAAATGAATATCGGTAAACCGTTCCCTGAACCATGCTCCAGATCAGCCGCCGAACCTTCCATGAAAAACTCACGGGCGAGATATTTCGCAGCGCCGGATCGGTCCGGACCGCCCCGGCGCAGGAATCATAATCTGGGTCTTTCGATGGATCAGCCATGGTCTATCATCATGCCGTGCCTGCACGCCAAGGTCAATGCAGCTTGATTCTCTTAAAACCAGGCCGCGGGCCGCGCCGGGTTAAATGAATCTGGCGAAAATAGCCGGTGCAATACCAGCAGCAGACCGGCCAGCATCAGCAGGGCGGCCACCGTCGGTGTCCATGCGGCTAATAGCGTCAGGGTGCTGGTTGTGCCGGAACCCTGTTGTACCGCGGTAAGGGTGGTCGATGCAGTTGTCCCGGAGGTCGTGCTGACAGACGCCGATTGCAGCACGCTTTCAATGGATGCCACCGCCCGCCAGACAATCGCGGCAATCATGCCGGCGGCCAGAAAGGTCACACCCCCCAGCAATATGCGCAGGCGCACCAGTTTCAGGGCGTTGGCCTGCATCCGCAGGTGGCGATTGCGCCATTGCGCCATGGCCAAAGTTGCAATGCTGACCGCAGGCTGATGCGCCGGGCGGTCCGCCAGCGCCTGTCGGAGCGGCTTTTCAACCCAGTTATAATCCATGGATATCAAGCCCGAATCTTTTTTTCGGATTGGGGTCTGGTCCTTCATGGCTCTATTCCTTTTGCAATCAACATTTCCGACAGCCGGTGGCGGGCCCGCAACAAAATAGTTTTCACCGTGCCGATCGGCCGGCCCATAATGATCGCCAGATCATTCATCGACAATCCGTCGCGATAGTGCATTTGTACGGCCAGCGCCTGTTCCGGAGGCAGTCGCGCAACGGCATGCCAGATTATTTCATTCTGTTCGCGCCGTTCAAGTTCCTGCGGATGGGCCAAGGCTGAATCCGCGGGTAGGACCTTCAGTTCACGGTCCAGTGATTGTGTCGGTCGCCGCCGCAGTTTCTGGCGATAGCGCAATATGGTTCTGAATGCGATGGTGTAAATCCACGTTCCGATGGCCGACCGGTGGTCAAAACTTCCAAAAGATTCATAGACCTGGCTGAATACGTCGGCGGCGGCTTCATCAATATCCGCTCCGGCAAGCCCCATGGCCTGGCAAAGCCCCGTGACCCGGCGTTCATATTGGCG
>JAJZOA010000063.1 GCA_021852225.1 Planctomycetota bacterium | reverse complement strand
GCGCTGGAAATGTTGCCCGCCGGCCAGCGGCCCGGCATGAAATACCTTTTGGAAAATATGCCCAGGGCGGATCTGCAAAAACTCACCGGGGCATTTCTGGCAAATAATGTTTCACAATCGTATGCCGCAATCAAGGCCGCCCCCTGGCGAAAAGAAGTCCCGCGTGCGATATTTTTTCAATATGTGCTTCCTTACGCAAATTTGGATGAAATCCGCGAATCCTGGCGCACGCGTCTGGCGGCATTATGCCGTCCCCTGGTGGCCCATTGCAGAACGGCTACCCAGGCCGCTCTGGTGCTGAACAAAGCTGTTTTCCCGCTGCTTAATGTGCGTTACAGTGCGGACAAGCGGCCTAAACCGAATCAAAGCCCTTCTGAATCTATCGCGGCCCATTATGCGTCGTGCAGCGGATTATCCATTTTGCTGGTAGACGCCTGCCGCAGTGTGGGCGTGCCCGCTCGCATTGTCGGTACACCGATGTGGGCCATTCATCGGGGTGATGCCAATGGCAATAACGCCGGCAATCATACCTGGGTGGAATTCTGGGATGGGCAATGGCATATCCTGGGCGCATCAGAGGTTTCGCCCCCGGATAAAACGTGGTTTTTAGCCAACGCGTCGCTGGCATACGGGGCACGCAATATCCTGATTGATGGCATTTACGCCCACCGTATTTATGCGGCAACCTTCAAACGCAATGCCGGCAAAAATGGCGACTGGTTCCCTATGGTCTGGAATCTTCAAGACCGCACCGTCTACGCGGAAGATGTGACATCTGATTATTTCCATCGTGTCCGGGTGAAAGTCCGGTTGGTGAATTCCCACAATATGCCGACGACGGCCAAGCTGATTCTCCGCAGAAAAGGGCGATTAATCGCCGATCTGCCGGTTGACGGCAAATCGGTTCTGTGGCTTTCGGCGGGTGGCCATTACAGTGCAACAATGCGGCTGAAAGGCAAAAAATGGCAGCAGGCCATCGTCATCCCGTCGGTTCCCCCATTTCAGGTGGTCGTGACGTTGCACTAAAGTTCGGCAGCTACAAGCCAAAAAATTCGGGCGGGTAAGCGCTTTGTGATGCGTTGGCCGCCCGATCGGGGCGTGCGACGGTCACCTACTATATGAGGAAATCACACTATTTTTCACCCCGCCCCCAATATAATGCGGGTTAGACCGTTAATCCTACGGATAGGGTACAAAGCCGGAGAGTGCCGGGTTACAATGCGCTTTGCGGATTTTGCCGATTTGAGTTGCATGAAAAATAGACGCTGTCATGTTTGAAATACCCCTGCTGCTCGGTGGCCTGCTGTTTGCAGGTATCCCGGTCATCATTCACATGATGCATCGCAGCCGCACCACGCCTGTGGAATGGGGGGCGATGATGTTCCTGCAGGCCAGTGAAGTGGTTCAGAAAAAGCGCCGCGACATTGAACATTGGCTCCTGCTGCTGCTGCGGATGGCCCTGCTGGCCCTGCTGGCCCTGCTGTTGGCCAAGCCGCTGCTGCCGGTGGGGCGGTTCAACCCGCTTTCCGGCAATGCCGCCAGCGATGTGGTCGTGGTGCTGGATCATTCCGTTTCCTCCGGATTTATCGATGGCAAGAAAACTCTTTTTCAGCGCAGTATTGATGTGGTTGGGCAAATTGCCGCCCGTCTGCGCCCATCGGATACTCTGTCTGTAATTCTGGCACAGCGCCATCCGGTTTCCCTGACGCGCCAGCCTGTTTCCGCCGCCAATTCGGCCGCCATCAATCGCAAACTCCTGAATGTCCTGCGGAATATGCCGCAGGGTTTAACCGGTTCGTCCATACCTAAAGCAATTGCCTTGGCGCGACAATTTTCCCGCCGGGGCGTCAATTACCAGAAGATTATTTTTGTCATATCTGGCCAGCAGCGCGTCTCCTGGCAGGTGGACCATCCGGTCCTCTGGCGGACTTCGCTGGATAATGGCCGACAGACCGCGGGCAAATACAGCGTTTTTAACCTGCCGGTTCAAATGACGCAGGCACGATCGGATGTGTCCGTCGGTGCGCTGCATGTTCAACCCGCACTTCCCGGCGTCGGACATCCGGCGCAAATATACTGTGCCGTGGCGAATTCCGGTCCGCTTCCTTTGTCCACTATTCCGCTGGTGCTGAATGTCAACGGTTCTCCGGTTGATCATCAGACCTTGCCCGAACTTGCCGCGGGCCAGACCCAAACAGTCGTCTTTAAATACCGCTTCCGCCACCCCGGGTCGCACTGGATAAAAGTCAGCACGCCACTGCACGATGCTCTGGCGGCGGACAATTCCTCGTTGGCCGCGGTCCGCGTCTGGAAGCGGATACGCGTGCTGGTGGTGGACAGCCAGTTGTCCGCCGTTGGAACGTTCCGTGCCAGCCGGTTTATCCGCGCAGCGCTGAATCCGTTTTCCAATCATTCGGCGAGGCTGGCGCTGGCCGATCCGCACGTGGTCAGCGTACAGCAGGCCGTCGCCGAAAAGCTCCGCGGGTACGACGCCATCGTGGTCAATGATGCATCGCTGCTCCCGGCACAATTCGTGCGGCGTATCTATAATTTTGCCCACGCGGGTGGCGGCGTATGGTTCATATTTGGCCGACGGACCGATCCGAAAGTGATGAATCACGCCTTGGCCGCAGGCGGTTTTGCCCTGGGCCAACTGCGTACGATCGAATCGTCCGCACATTCGCCCGCCATACTCATCGCCGATCAGCGAAGCCGGCTGGTGCGGCCGCTGGCGATTCTTAACCGCAATGGAATTGTCGGCGTAACGCTTACGAAATGGTGGAAATACAAACTCACCGACCCGGCGGCCAAGGTGATTCTGGCCACGGGCACCGGAGATCCACTGTTTATTTCACGTCCCGTTGGTACCCTGGGCGGTCAGGTTGCCATGTCCACATTTCCGGTGGATGGCCACTGGAATGACTGGCCCACGCGGGCGGGCAGCTTTGTTCCCCTTATCAACCAGATTGTCGATTCCCTGGCTTTAGGCAAACGCCGATTTATTGATCGCCATTATCTGAACTCCGGTGATACGCTTATCTGGACCGGGCCGTCCCGACCCGCAGTGACCGGCGCGACAATTGTGAATCCGGCCGGCCAAGTAGAAGCGGCGGTTCCGCAATTGACCAGTCAAGGGCGCTATCTGGTAACGTGGAACAAGACCGACAGTCCCGGCCTGTATACGCTTCATCTGAAGCCTTCCGGCAGCCACGCGCCGGTTTACTACGCCGTTGGACTGGACGCGGCGCAATTGTCCGCCAAGCCGATGAACGCAGCCCAGAAAGCGTGGCTGCTGCATAACCATTATGTGAAGGCCACCATATCCGCGGCGGGAATCTCCCGCGCATTGGGTGCGGTACGCAGTGGCACGCCGCTTTGGCCGCTGCTGGCATTGCTGGTGCTGCTGATGCTGGTGGCCGAAGTATTCTGGTGTCGGCGGATGGCCCGGCTGGCAGTCGGTGGCGACGTTTCTGATGCCGGTCTTCCCGGCCATGTCGTCCATTCTTTAGCATCGGAAAGCTGAAACAGAGTGTTATGACCACAAACGCAACAACCCAAAGGCTTCCGTGGCATCTAAGCGCCCATCCGGCGTTTCCGGTCTGGCTGCTTGTTGCCGTGTTGCTTGTGGCGCTGGGACTGATTGTTTACCTGTATCGGGCGCAGCGGAGCATTGCGCCCGCGCGTACGATTGCGACGTTGACCGCCATTCGGCTGGCCGAACTGGCATTATTGGCGATTCTTCTTTTTGCCCCGGCGATCCGCTGGGTAAAAGTGGACCGCTCGGCTGG
>JAJZOA010000152.1 GCA_021852225.1 Planctomycetota bacterium | reverse complement strand
GATCCATCGACTTTGCCCGCGGCAATGGCCGGGATGTGGTCATTCTGGATACCGCTGGCCGCTTGCATATTGATGACGCGCTGATGGGCGAGCTTCGCCAGATCAATCTTTCGGTCAAGCCGCACCAGATTTTTCTGGTGGTGGATGCAATGGTCGGCCAGGATGCGGTCATTTCCGCGCGGGCTTTTAACAGCCAGCTTGAACTTGACGGCGTGATCCTGACCAAGTTCGATTCCGACACTCGCGGCGGCGCGGCCCTGAGCGTGAAGACTATCACCGGCAAGCCGATTAAATTTCTGGGTGTGGGCGAAAAGCTGACCATGTTGGAGGAATTCCATCCAGACCGCATCGCACAGCGCATGCTGGGAATGGGCGATGTGCTGACGCTGGTGGAAAAAGCCCAGCAGCAGTTTGACGCCCAGGAAGCCGCCAAAATGCAGGACAAAATCTCCAAGGCGACATTCACCTTGGATGATTTTCTGGGGCAGATGCGGTCTTTCCGGAAAATGGGACCAATGAAGCAATTGCTTGGTCTGCTGCCCGGTGTCGGATCGGCGCTTAAGGATGTGGATCTGCCTGAAGAGGAACTTGACCGCACCGAAGCCATTATTCAAAGCATGACCCGCCGCGAGCGGGAATTGCCTGATAATATTGATGGTTCACGCCGCCGGCGCATTGCCGCCGGTTCTGGAACCGACCCGCAGGATGTATCCCGGCTGATCAAGGGGTTCATGACCGCGCGGTCTGTGGCGCGAAAATTAAGCACCATGTCCACTGGTCAGCGAATGGCCATGATGCGCGGCATGGGTGATGGGGGCATTCCCGGCATGACCGGCATGGGATCCATGGGCGACGCGAGTCCGGGCAAAGTGCACCGCCTGTCTCCTGAACAAAAGCGAAAACTTCGCGACAAACGCCGCCGTGGGAAATAGACACGAGTTATGTCGCGCCGCCTTCGCGCGTAAAGCGTTGTTCCAACGGTTTGCGGACTTCAGCGTCTGGTGCCCCCGAACTGGAATATTCCAGAGCTTTGGAATTTTTATAAACGCGCGACTCAATGCGTTCCAACCATTGTCTTGCTCTGATATGCCGGGGCTGAAAATGCAGACACGTTTCCAGTGCCTGCACGGCACGCTCAAATTTATTCAAACGAATCAAGGCCAGCCCCAGATCGAAGTGGGCCGCAGGGAAGCAGTGCATCAAACCCACCGCACGCAATGCGGATTCGGCCGCCGCGTGCCAGCGCCGCATCGCCAGACAGCAGCGAGCCATACCCTCGTGTGCAATCAGGCTGTCACCATCAATATCCAGAGCCTTGGAAAAAGCCCGCCTCGCCGAACGCCACATCCGGCGTTTCGCGTAGGCAGCCCCCAGGGCGCAGTGCAGGCCCGGCAGACGGGGATTTGATTTTTCAGCAATTCGAAGATGGTCCAGCGCCCTGGCGGGCCGCCCTTCCGCGAACAAAAGGGAACCGAGCAACATGTGGGCCGCCGGGCTGGAGGCGTGGCCCTCGATCAGAGCCTCGACAATTGGCCGGGCGGCAGCATTTCGCCCCAGACGCTGGAGGCATTGCGCCAGCAGCAGTCGAATCCGCGGGCGCTCTGGAATTTCCGCCGCAAGCTTTTCCAGCAAAGGCATCGCAGCCGCCGGATTTCCGGCCGCCATATGTGTGATGGCCAGATTATACTGAATTTCCTGCGCGGCAATTTTTACGGCTTTGGCCTGGTCGTCGTCAAGCGGGGCCAGATAACCCAACGCCACCAACTGATCCACAGCCTCCTGCGCCTCCAGCGGATCGCGCCTCCGGTCGGCCGGGTGCAGGCCCGCGTCACCAGGAACAGATTCCCATGATTCAATACGATCTATGGTCGGCAGGGAATCAAAGGCCTGGCCCAGCACTTTACCGTCCATATCCCGCCCTATAGGCAAACCGAAAAGCGTCAGAATGGTGGGCGCAATATCCAGAATTCCCGCCCCATAAATTCTCTCATCTTTTTTTATACCGGGGCCCGCCAGACAGAACATGCCAAATGGCCTGTGGCAGACCGTCGGTCCGGAAGGCTCATCGGGGATTCCTCGAGGCCGCAGATGGTCGCTGTGGAAGCCGTGATCCGAGACCACCATAATATGGGCGTCCGGTCCAGCCAGACCGATCAGTCGGGCCAGCATCATGTCGTGAAACTGATAGGCTCTTTCCACGACATGACGATACAACTGAAAATCACGGTCGGCCACCTCCTCGAGTTTCGGCGGATGAAAGGGCATGAACGCGTGCGATAAATGATCAATCGCATCGAAATAAACGGCAGAAAACTCCCACTCCTGATTTTCCATCAGCCAGGTTGCGGCGGCCTGCACACTGATGCTTTCCGCCAGCATCCGTGCCAGTGTCGAAAGATGTTTATCGGAAGACTGGTCGACTTCCGCGGCGCGGGGCACGAACGGAAGGATCATCTCCGGATCAATTTCGCCCGGGTGCACGCGCAAGCCGGCCAAATGTTGCTCCAGTTCCGGAGGAAACAGAGTGCCCGGCTTTATCGGCCAGGGCTGCCCAAGCGGGGCCGATGCCTTCTGGAACATTTCACTGACGCATGATCCGCGGATGGGTTCGGCCGGGTGGCCCGCATACCAGCCCACGACCTGCGAATTCAGCCCGCACTGTGAAAGCATATTCCATAACGCCTTGCACCGCCGCGACGTACTGGTAAAAGGGCGAATATGGCGGTTATCCGGATCCGGTTCAACAAAGCCCAAAATGCCATGCTTGTCCGGGCGTTTGCCGGTCGCGATCGAATTCCAGAGCATGGGCGAAATAATCGGTTCCATGCTGGCCAGATTGCCCATGACTCCACGACCGATCAGTTGATTAAGCGCCGGCATGGCTCCGCGGTCCAGCAATGGATTCATCACCTGCCAGTCGGCGGAATCCCAGCCCACAAAAAGAACTTTGTGTGCGATGCGTGTGGCCATGAAACCGCCCCTGCTGTCTTCAATCAATCATCCGCTGGCCGCCGACCAAATCGGAAGGCACCTGACCGCATCGGACAATACCTGTTCATTATTCAGGCTGCGCAAAGATCGTGTTAATCCGACATGAGAAATCACTGGCAGAGCCAGCAAGCGCTCAGAATTGTGGCCGATGCTGTTGATCTGTTAACCCGGCGCTTCTGCGTCTTTAACCAAACATTCTGACAATATTTTCAAACTCTTTAAATGAACTCAACACGCCGCCGATAACATTTCAAGTGTCGATTGCGGGCGCACCGCGGTACGTTGCGTCGCGATCGAAAGCGGATAGGACCGCTGCGGAAGATCACGCGGTCAGGCTTTAACAGGAGAACAGCGTCATGAGATTCAATCCATCGGTGAAATTAAAAAAAGACGACGTGCGGGTTTCGTCGGCCATCGTCGGCATCGCCGCCGGATGCGCCTTTATCGGTATCAGCGTGCCGACCTGCCGCGCGACCATTCTTTCCCCGCAGCATGTGGTGGTGGTCATTGAGGAAAATCATTCCTACAGCCAGATTATCGGCGATGTCACGGATGCGCCGTACATCAATAATACGCTTGTTGGACAGGGCGGTCTGCTTTATAGCGGATCTTATTCGCCGGAACATCCGAGCCAGCCTAATTATCTGGACCTTTTTTCGGGCAGCAACCAGGGCATCACGGGCGATTATCTTCCGTCCGCACCACAATACACCGAACCGCTGGCGAACGCTGCGAATCTTGGCGCGCAGCTGCTTAATTCCGGTCATACGTTTCACGAATACAATCAAAGCTATTCGCCAATTGACAACACGTCCAGCTATAGGCGTTGTAGCTCGCCTGAT
>JAJZOA010000158.1 GCA_021852225.1 Planctomycetota bacterium | reverse complement strand
AGCCGATCCAATAGCCGCCGCCTGTTCCATTCCCGTCAGAAGCAGAACCTGCCAGCCGGCGAAATCTTCATGCGGCCGATTCAGGAGATCAAGGAATTCGCGATCATGCCGCAATTCCACCATCGCATCGTTAATGGTCCGGGCACCCAGAGATGCACCGGTTACCACCAGCGTGCGTCGGGCCGCGTCAAGGCCGAGTCGTTTTATAGCATCCTCGCGCGGAAGCCCCACAAGTCCGGAGCGAACAGGGCATCCGGAAACATAAATAAGTGATAGAAATTTGCGGCTTTGGGAGTCCGCCATTGGCCATTGGACAAAAATGCGGTCCACGTGCGCCATCAGAAAACGGTTGGCCAGACCCGGCAACGCATCCGGATTCAGCAGGCCCACCGGAATTCCCATGCGATGGGCCACATATGCGGCTGGCCCCGCGGCATACCCGCCCAGCGCGAGCACCGCGCTCGGTGGCCGCCGCATAAATTGATTCTGCCAGTAGCGGCAGGAATCTCGCCAGGCAATGTAGAAGCCCGGCAAACTCAATGGATTCCGCTTCAATGGTTGAACTGTTTGCGCGATGTATTGTTCCCCATATCGTGTCAGCAGTCGCCGGTCCACCGCGCGCGGAGTTGCCGCCCAAATGATGTCGGGTGGTCGGCCGAGCCGTTGTTCCATGGCCTCGGCAACCGCGACGCCCGGATACAGATGACCGCCGGTGCCCCCACCGGCGAAAATAAATGAAAGCCGGCCAGGCAATGTGCGGGCGGCTGGGGTGGTATCAAGCGATTCAGTCACAACGGTTTTCCATTCAGATCCGTACTCCCGCGAACCCGGTTGCGCGGTGTGTTGGTTAAACTGGCGATGCTGTGGCAGGCGGTGTGCCGGCGGCGGACTTCTTCAGTGCCGATGAAAGTTCCGGCGCAGCCATTGCCGATTCGTGCCTCGTGCCGCCATCCTCCAGGCGGCTCACGCGGTCAATACTCATGAGCAGGCCAATGGCCCCGGCGGTCATTATCCAGCCGGTGCCGCCAGACGAAACCAGCGGCAGGGCGATACCTTTGGTCGGAACAGTGACAGTAACCACAGCTATGTTCATTGCCGCCTGCAGAGCGATGGTGGCGGTGCAGCCGAATGCGACCATTTTGCCGAACAGATTTTCGCAGCGCTGGCCGATGCGCCATCCGGCAATGGTCAGGCTTGTAAACAGAAGCACGATGATCATGCATCCGAAAAAGCCGAGTTCTTCGGCGACCAGACTGAAGATAAAATCGGTGGAATCTTCCGGCAAATAACCCATTTTCTGAATTCCGTTGCCCAGACCGCGGCCCCAGAATCCACCGCTGGCGAAAGACAGCAATGACTGAATAGGGTTATATCCGGCTCCGCGCGGGTCCATGTGCGGGTGAAGAAATATAAGCAGCCGTTCAACGCGGTAAGGGCTTTTCAGGATGGCAAAATAAAGCACCGCCGCCGCCGGAGGAAGAAGCATCGCCAGATGCCGCCAGCGGCAGCCGGCCATCAGCATAAGCACGCCGCAGACCCCCGCAACTAATACCGTGGTGCCGAAGTCTTCGCGCAGAATCAGCAGGCTGGTTAAACCGATGACGGCGATAAGCGGAACAAAGCCGCGAAAAAATTGCCGGATTTTATCCTGCTGGTGAGCCGCATAAACGGCTACAAACACCACCAAGGCCCATTTGGCGATTTCCGATGGTTCAAAACCGACGGCATGCGATCCGATGTGAATCATAAGCCAACGCTTGGCACCGTTAATACTGGCACCGAATCGTGTGAGCACAAGTGCCAGGAAAACAAGGGAAAGCGCCATCAGCCATGTCGCGGCAGACCGCCAGAGTGTTTTGCCGATTAAACGGCGGTAGTCCATGCGCCATATAAAAATCATAAATGCTGCGGCAAGCACCGCATGAAGGGCCGGCGCACTTAGAAAGAATTCGCGGAAAAAGTTGCCCTTGCCGGAAGAGATTCGGGCGTTGGCGCTTTGCACCATCAACATGCCGAAGCCCAGCAATGTCAGACAGATCAGAAAAAGCAGTTCATCCAGATTAAGGGAAATCGGCCGAAGCGAAATGGAAATTCCCCGGCCAGCCTGTTTGATTCGCGCCGCGGTGGGGGAGTCAAGAAGCGCCAGCGGAGATTTTGGCCAAATGATACGGGATGGCCATTGAACAGGTTCCGATCTTTTCGCCATTGCGTGGCATCCTGCCGGTCGGTTAATTAAATCATGCCGCCGCCCGTTAGCCGACGTTCCGGCTGCAAACGATTATTGGCCGGATCGTGACGGCGGCAAACCCGTGCGGGGTCTTCCTGACCTGCCTACACTATACACGATTTTATTTGAGAAAAAAGTGCAGTTGGACAATTTCCGATCAGTGGATTGTCAGCGGCCTTAATTGTCAGACGGGCGGATCGTCAAGGCCGCCTGGATCGATCAATGCTTGCCGGTGGAAAGTTGTAATATCCGCTGCCAATGGTCGGGCGCAACCGGCATGACGGATAATCGCCCCAGTCGCAAAAGGTCCCAACCGGCAAAACTCCCGTCGGCCTTAATCTGTGCCAGCGTGACCTGATAGACGAACGATTTTTCCGGTATCAGGTCCACCACCGCCAGTTTGGCGTCACTTTGCTTTGGATCTGGGTAGGCATCGCGCGTGACGGCGGCAATTCCGGCGATGCATCGCTGATCTCCGGTATGATAAATAAGGGCCTGATCGCCTTTTTTTATCTGGCGTAGGTTTTTTAACGCCAGATTGTTGGTGACATCGTCCCAAACGGTTTTTTTATCCCGCTGGAGGTCGGCGAAGCTATAACTGTCAGGCTCGGTCTTTAACAACCAGTAGGCCATGCTAAGCTCGCTCTCCATGATCATGATCATGATCTGTCTGCTCGGGCGATTCGGCGGGGGCCGACGCCGAGGGACGCGGGCTTTCCGCCGCCGGCGGCCGAGGCGCGACGGGGGCGATGTCTTTAGCGGAGGCATCGGTGGTGCGGACCTCTCCGGTCTGCGGCGTTTCGGCTACGGGTGGTAATGATGCGGCGGCAATTCGGGGCGGTGCCGCCTGGTTCGATGCTCCACCCGGCGGGATGGAGCGACCTGATTCGCGGTTGTCTTTGGAATGCGCTGGTCGATCGGCCTGATTCCGGGGGACGCGCGGGCCGGAATCACGATTGGGAGGGAATGCGGACTTTTGCGGTTCAGTGGGATTCAGTGAGCCGCGACGACCTGCCACCTGCGAGCCTTGTGCGGCGGGCGGCATTGGAGCGCGGTCGAAATCTCCGGGGAACTGCATGGCGCGGCCACTGGGTAATTTTGGTTTGGGCAGGTTAAACGCCTCAATATTTTCCATAGGGACCGCGACCTGGGACCCATCATCATATTGCACCAGTACAAGCTGCGTCAGTATTTGGCTGTCGATGACCCAGCCTTCGCCCTGTGCGGTGCGCAGACGGGAATTTTTTGGCGGCAGTTTTTTCCGAAGTTCTTCATAAGTCTGGTCTTCATAACGCAGGCAGCACATAAGCCGCCCGCAGCGGCCATTTATTTTTACTGGATCGAGTGTGGCCCGCTGCACCTTGGCTGACCGCATGGAAATGGGTGTCAGCACTTTGAGGAATTGTTTGCAGCAGCAGTGCTGGCCGCATTTGTCGTAATCCGCAACCAGGCGGGCCTCATCACGGGCGCCCACCTGGCAGAGTTCAATGCGCGTGTGGACGCGTTGAACCAGTTCCCGCACCAGGGATCGAAAATCGACCCGATGTTCGCTGGTGAAATAAAATAAAATTCGCTCGCCACCAAGCAGATATTCAATGTCCACCATTTTCATGGGGATTTTGTGCTGA
>JAJZOA010000093.1 GCA_021852225.1 Planctomycetota bacterium | reverse complement strand
GCCGCGCTGCCGCCAAGGTAATTGACGCACTGATATCGTCCTGCCCGCAGCGGCAGCGTGACGGCCTGCGATGATTGAATGGTTCCTGAACTGGTGGTCCACGCTACCCAGACGCGGCCACGCTTTCCGCCGAAAAGCAGAAGATAATCCGTAGGACCACCGACCGCGATTCGCTTCACAAACCGCAGGCCGCGAAGCTGCGCGACCAGGGTTCGACATGCGGTAAACGCCGGTTTAGGCGTGTAAACCTGGCGACGATCCGCATGATATTTGAACTTCACCATGCCGAAATGACGCTCCTGCGGATTTTTGTTTTTTCCATCGTCATGCCAGTCGTACCAGATGGACAATGGAATGCCATCCGCCAGATTGGTTAAAAATTCACGGGCCAGATAGGTGCCCTGTTTTGACTCATTGCCATGCATCCATGTTGTGGAATATCCCCATTCGCCGGAAATAATTGGAACCACCCTGCCCCTGGGTTGATAGGGAGCAAGCATCCGCGACAGCTTCTGATAATCCGCTGTAACCGTTTCCGGCGGTCCCTGGCGATAGGGATGCATGCTCACACCCGCCCATTGCTTCAGTAGACCCGCCTTCAAAGAAGGCATCAGCCAGCGGTCATCCATACCCGAAAGCGCCGGGCCGATATAGGTCGCCGCCGGATTCACCTTGTGAATGCCCTGTCCGACCTGCAGAGCCAGAGTGGCGTATTGCTGCGGCGTTGCGTGACCCATTCCATTGGGTTCGTTATACATTTCGAAAATGACCGGCGCATGGGCAAAATGAACGGCTGCAGCCGCAGCCCAGCGCGTAAAAGCCGCTCGCTGGAGATTGGAAGCCGGAAAATTTCCCGACGAACCGGTATACAGTGGATTGCCGTAGTCCAAAATAAACAGGGCGTGCAAGTGATAATGGCCAACAGCGGCGATCAATCGATCCCATGGCGTAAAGTCATAATGCCCCTTTGACCTTTCGGTGGCGGCCCACAGCAGATCCATTCGCACCCATTTCAGTCCGCTTGAAGCGAGCATACGCATTTCTCCCGGACGCGGATTCGTAAAATGAATATTGGCTCCCAGACCATCGGGCACAACCGGACCGGGAAGGCTGGCGCGACTGACCGCAGTAAACAGCAGAACGGCAAGTATCTGTAAAAAAAGAATTCTGAACATGAAATCCTCCGGAACGGAATTCTCGGATAGACGGAGAATATCCCCAGCGAGGCGAAGCCGCAATCGGCCGCCTAAGCACTGCAGCGCAAGCGAACAATTGCAAGCTGGTCAATTGAACTTACAGGCGGGCCGGTAGGTGCCAATTCGCAGGTGTCGCGCAGCGTTTAATAGACCTCCTGACCGTTTGAAAGCCGATTGCTATCCGCCCGCGATGGCGGCAAAGTGTATTCCGGCAGATTTTATGCGCTGTAAAGCAATTCGATTCCCCGACAATAGAATAAAAATTCGCGATTTCAACCATTAGCTGGCGATACAGGATATGTCGATTATAGAAACGCTTCTTATGCGGAACCGTTGGGTTCGTGGCTTGGGGAGCCTGATTGTCGCGGCGGACGGCGTTTCTGATACCGACTCCAAACGTACCGTTGCCCCTGCACAGCGAGGCAGTTGTCGATCCTGGTGCGGCGGTTTATCGTCGATTGGGTGTCGGTGGGGACTCAAGGCAGGTCGTCTCCGCTGCGGTCATCATGAGCGGCAGGCGGGAAGCCTTGGCACCGCCAAATGCGGCCGCCAAGTGCATTTTAATCAGACGCATGCGATTCTTGGGGCGGGTCCATAGCTCCATTTCGTCGGACAGGATGCCAGCCCGCCGGCCATCGCCGTACCGTCAAAATCCGCGCAATAATCGACGTGGCTATCCGTAAATTCTCCCGGTTGCGGGTTGTCCGCTTAGCAGGTGTGTTATGGCCGAATTGCGGTTAGAATACAGGAAAACTTGAGGATACCATGAGCGAAAGAAAAATCAGGATAGCGGTCTCCGGCGCAGCCGGCCGGATGGGAAACAGAATCATTACCATGGCCGGGGAACAGCCCAACCATTTTCAGGTTGTTGCGGCCATAGAACAGGCGCAATCGCCCTATATCGGCCACGACGCCGGCACACTGGGACTGGGTCGCCCGAATGGCGTGATCATCGGCACATATCCGGGCGATGCGGTGGAAGTGATGATCGATTTTTCCGCCCCCGCCGGCACGCGAACCTTGGTGAAATACTGCGTTGAACGCGGAATCGGCATGGTGATCGGCACGACCGGCCTAGGAACGGAAGACCAGAAAATACTGGACAATGCAGCGCGTTCGATTGCCGTTTTACAAGCGACCAACACCAGCCTGGGCGTGAATCTACTGTTGGGCATGGCCGCGCAGATGGCGCGGCAACTGGGACCGGCCTACGATATTGAAGTCATTGAAGCCCATCATAACCAGAAAAAGGATGCTCCCTCCGGCACAGCCATATCCCTGATTGAATCCATTTGCGCCGCCACTGGCCGCCATTATGACGCCGCCGTGGTTAACGGGCGAGCCGGGCTGGATGCCCAGCGTCAGCCCGGCAGCATTGGCGTGCATTCAGTCCGCATGGGTGATGTGATTGGGGAACATACGATATACTTCGCCACCGGCGGCGAACGAATGGAAATTAAACACGTGGCCACCACGCGGGATACGTTTGTCCGCGGCGCATTGCGTGCGGCGGAATTTATCGCGGCGCAAAAGGCTGGCCGCTACACGATGGCCAACGTTCTGGGATTATAATGGCCGCCGCCAGAGGCCCGGCAACAAGTGACAGGTGGTCCGCGCCCGTGCGGCCAAAAGCACAACGACCGGAATTTTGGAAAGCCGGCGCATAAAGTTTCGATTATCACGGAGGATATTCGCCATGCAGTCTCTGGTTATTGAAGGTGGAACACGTCTGCGCGGATCATTGCGCGTGAATGGGTCTAAAAATGCCGCCCTGCCGATTATGGCGGCTACATTGCTTGCCGATGGCGCATCGATCATTCATGACATACCAGATCTTCAGGACATCCGTTCGCAGGTTGAACTGCTGCAAAAACTGGGAATGGATGTCTGCCGACGGCCCGATGGGGCCATGAGCTTTGAAGTCAAAAGCGAAACCGATTCGCACGCGCCATATGACATTGTCCGCAAAATGCGGGCCAGCATTTGCGTCCTTGGGCCTTTGCTGGCCAAACGCGGTAAGGTGCGCGTATCCATGCCGGGCGGCTGTGCGATAGGCGACCGGCCGGTGGACATTCACTTAAAAGGTCTGCGGGCATTGGGCGCAAAAATTCACCTGGACGCGGGCGATATTATTGCCGAAGCCAAAAAGCTGCATGGTACGGAAATATTTCTGGGAGGCAATTTTGGTTCCACCGTATTGGGAACCGCCAATGTCATGAGCGCCGCCACGCTGGCCCATGGAACGACCATTATTGAATCCGCCGCCTGCGAGCCGGAAGTGGTCGATCTGGCTGAATATTTAATTGCCATGGGGGCTAAAATTCATGGCCATGGGACGCCGCGAATTGTCATTGAGGGCGTCAACGCACTACACGGGGCGGAACACCGGATTATTCCTGACCGCATTGAAGCCGGAACGTTTATGGTGGCCGCCGCCATTTCCAATGGCGAACTTCACGTCGAAAATGTCCGACTGGACCATCTTCTGGCCGCGGTGGAAAAATTGCGCGAAATAGGCGTTATTGTGGAAAAGGAAAACGGATCCGTTGTGGTTTCATCCGCTCGCGTGCTGGAGGCCACCACCATCACTACCCAACCGCACCCCGGTTTCCCCACCGACTTACAGGCCCAGTTCATGACTTTGCTGTCCATAGCCGGCGGCAACAG
>JAJZOA010000274.1 GCA_021852225.1 Planctomycetota bacterium | reverse complement strand
ATTGTTCTGTGGCGGCTGGTGGGCGAGAAATTTCCGTTCCCCCCCCCCGCCGGGGCATGATGGTTGAAGCTGTACACGCGGACGATCGGGGCAAAGCGTTCGGCTTTCTGCATGCACTGGACATTGGGGGCGGTTTTCTGGCGGCACTGGGAACTATGCTGCTTTTTTGGGCTGCGATTAAAATAAAATATATTTTTCTGCTGACCATTATTCCCCTCCTTATGTCCAGCGTGTGGCTTATGTTTTCGCGAATGGGCAGACGCCCCTCAATTGAGGCATCTGGCGGTCCGATGCCATCGCCAATTCCGATGTCCGCACAGCACAAGTCGCTTTACCGGCGGCTGCTGATTGCCACGGCCCTGTATGGGTTTAGTTCATTTAGCTTTGGTTTTCCAATTTTGACGGTGGATCAATCCAGCCACAGCCGCGTGATGGCGGTGCTCTCTTATGTGGTATTTTTCGGGTTTTCCGCAGCCACGGGTTTAATCGTAGGCCGGGTCGGCAAAAAGCGAAGTGTGACGGCCTTGGCGCTGGGCGGGTATCTTGCCGGTGGTGTGGGCTGTGCCGGCATGGCCCTGGTATGGGCCAGTGGAGGAAACAGTCTGTTTTATTATCCGGTCGCGGCTGTGATGGGGTTAGCGCTGGGTGTGATTGAAACAATGGAACCAGCAATTATTTCGCGTATCATCCCAAAAGGCAGCACCGGCAGCGGCATGGGATCGCTGACTGCAATGCGGAGCATTGGACTGTTTGCAGCCAATCTGATGATGGGAATTATTTATCAGACGGGCAAATCCTGGACATGGCCCTACGCCTACGCCGCCCTGCTGGCCGCACTGGCTGCGGGGATTGCCCTTTCGGTGCGGTCTGCTGAAACCGCGGCCGACTGAAGAGCGATATAGATGTCGGTAGGCCAAAGATCGACAGGAAAATTGGAAAAGCTTTATGCGCCACAAAACACGCCATTCGGAAGGAAAACCACATTCACGAAAGCCAGCGGCGGAAGACAATTCGGGCGATTCGCGCCACGAATCGCAGCGAAAGCCGGATGATGACCCGCCGGACTGGGCTGGAAACGGGCCGGAAATCTCCGGCGATGACTCGGAAGAAAGACCCGTCGCCGGTGCCAAAGGCCGCATGGTACCGCTGTCGCACAGCGGACCATTGCCATGGGTGCAACTGCGCAACGTGGTATATGGCACATCGGTTTTTCGTAAAATGATTGGCCGCATCGGCAACGGCTTGCGCGCCGGTGATATGGTCAGTGTATATGACCGGGACGGCGTGCCCTTCGGAACCGCTGTATATAACAGCCAGGCCCCTATAGCACTTCGCATGATTGAATTCGGCGCAACTCCGGTAGATGAAACTTTTTTAGAACAGCGGCTGGAACGGGCTGTCCACTTTCGCCGGGAAATTTTGAAACTAGATGCCTTCACCAATGCGTACCGCATCACCCATGCGGAAGGCGATGGCCTGCCGGGGCTGATTATTGACCGACTGGGCGATACAGCGGTAGTGGAATTTTTTTCGCTGGCTATGCACCGCCGTCGGGAGCGAATCGAAAAGTCGCTTCTTTCTTTGCTGGATATCAAACGGGTGATTTTCCGCGCGGATACCGCCGTGCAGGCGACGGAAGGCTTTTTTATGCCTGCGGCCAAAATCGGGCCAGTTGCGGGCGGTATTATTACGGAGAACGCGCTGCGCTTTGCGGTGGACCCGGCCGGTGGACATAAGACAGGCTTTTTTTGTGACCAGCGCGATAATCGGCAGCGACTGACTCAGTTTACCGCCGGAGCGCAAGTTCTCGACCTGTGCTGCTACAGCGGGGGCTTCGGAATATATGCGATCGCACTGGGAAATGCCGCAAATGTGACGGCAGTTGACCTTGACGAAAACGCGATTGAACTGGCCCGGCGCAACGCCAACCTGAATAAAATACCTGCGGCACGCTACCAGACAGTTCACGCTGACAGTTTTCCCTATCTGCGGCAGATGAAACAAAACGGACGGTCTTTTGACACTGTTATTCTGGATCCTCCAAAACTGATTCCGCAACGGGCCGATTTTGCCGATGGGCGCCAGGCCTATTTTGACCTGAACAAGCTGGGCATGGGGGTGGTCAAGCCGGGCGGCCTTCTGGTAACCTGTTCATGCAGCGGATTGTTGGACATATCTGAGTTTATGAATGTATTAAAGGGCGCGGCCCGCAGCGCGCAGCGGCGGGTGCAGATATTTCAGATCACCGGGCCAGGCCCGGACCATCCGGTGATGACCGAGTTTCTGGAAGGACTTTATCTAAAGTGCATCTGGTGCCGAATCTGGTAAGTCAACAGGCCGCACAATTGTCCGCGTGAGAACCGGGACAGACTAACGCGAAAGCCCGGTTTCCATCGATTCGATTTCCGATTTTTTGACACCCATCAGACCAACCGTTAAGCCCGCATCCCGCAGCATACGGTTCGATTTGGTAATTAATACAAGCAGGGCAATCAGGTTAATAATGGACAAGAACTGCGCCACCACATACAGCCACGCCCAGCGGCTGCCACACGCCTCCGCTAAACGGTAAAGAGCTATTAAATAAAATACCACCATTACAAGATAACCCAATCCGCCAATCAAAAGAACAACCTTGAGAACAACCGAGCCGGCCGACGGGCGCAAGACCGCGACAACTGCCACCAGTAGAACGCCCGATATAAAGATCAGCACCAGCCGAAGGAGCCTGCGTTGTGCCCAGGCAATCGCCACAACTCCGGCTGCAGTACCGGCGGGCGATTCACCGGCGGCAAGCTGATCCAGCAACATCTGCTTTCCGGCGGCCGACACGCGTTTGCCCTGAAATGTAACCAATTCGTCAACGGGCACCCATTCGCCCGATATTTCGCATTGCGCCATGGGCGCGGCCGACTGATTCGCGGGGTCGACATTGGACTTTCCAAAATTCTAGTCCATAAGCGTACGCCTTATTTTAGAGCTTTGTCTGCACTTACTCGGACGACTGGCGGAGACTCCACCATTCGCATACCTGCAATTCCGTCGCGGGCCTCTGCCTGGATGCGAGGTCAGGGGCCCGCCTGTAGAGGCGGCCAAGTCGGCGTATCATATCCGCTGGTGTATAAGATTGAAATGTTCGATTGCCGGCGCGCCCGGCAGGAATTGGCAAACCAGGCCGCCCAGTAAAAAAGGGCCGATCCGGCCTTTGCCGGATCGACCCTGTGGGTTTAATCCAAGGATATCATCAGTGGAAAACCACTGACCAAAGCCGCTGCTTATTTGATAAACAGCATTTCGCGATAGGTGGGCAGCGGCCATGCGCTGTCGGAAACCATCGCTTCAAGCTTATCTCCAAATTCGCGAACCGCGTTCATGGCCGGTATGACCACATCGCGGGAATACTTGGCGTGGGCCAGGGAATCTCCTTTGGCGTGGTGTTCGTTAATTGCATCAAGCTTGTCAATGGCCTGATGGAAACCAGCGATCGTGGAACCGAGTTCCACAAGAATCTTCTGCTGCTCGGAAAGAGACTTGCCCTTAAGACCAGCGGCCTTGGCCGCGGCAATTGAGCCCGCCACCTCGGACTGGTAGCTGATGGCCGCTGGAAGGATCATGGTGCGTGCCATGGAAGCGGTCATAAGACCTTCAATGGTGATGGTCTTTTTATAGTTCTCAAGGTAAATCTCGTAACGGCTGTGAACTTCCTTTTCGCTAAGCACTTTGTATTTGCCGAAAAGCTCCACCGCTTCCTTGCTGATGAGATGAGGAATCGCATCCACCGAAGTCTTGAGGTTAGGCAGCCCGCGCTTGGCGGCCTCTTTGTGCCATTCTTCGGTGTAGCCGTCGCCATTGAATATGACGCGTTTG
>JAJZOA010000359.1 GCA_021852225.1 Planctomycetota bacterium | reverse complement strand
TTGAAGCAATAGCTGCAGTTAAACGTGGTTTGAGCGGATTTGTACATGACGTAATTGGCGGGGGCATTCCACTGCCAGGCATAATTGGCAGAACCCTGACCACCATTTGCGGATAGAAACGCAGTGTTCACAGTGGTCGACGGGCAGATAAACACAGCCTGTCGGCGGTCCACATAAGGGGCCAGGGGGGCTACCCAGACACCCCAAGTCCAATCAAAGCTGCGACCATTGTTCGCTGAAAGATAAAGCTGCTCGGCAGCGCCCATCTGGCGTTCGTTGGAAAGGCAGGCAACGGAAAGAGCCTCCTGTTTGGCGGCGGCCAAGGCTGGGAGCAAAAGAGCGATCAACAGCGCAATTATGGAGATAACCACGAGCAGTTCAACGAGTGTAAATCCCGTCGAACGACGATCATGAGTGATCTTATTCATATTATGATCTCCTGTATTTGGCGCTGGGCGGGCATAATACCGGCCCACCGGATGCATTCGTCAGCCAAGGGGCAAAATTCTGCTCAGCCGACCGCGATTCCATCACGCATGGCCGACGATAAAATGCACAGCCGGGCGGCCTGCGGCGCTGAATGAACCGCAAAACATCTAAAACGAACCGCCTCAGGCTTTAACAACCCTCCGCCTGGCCAGCAGCATCAATCCGGCGGCCACGAGCAGCAGTGAAAGACTGGCAGGTTCCGGCGTCGCCGTCAGGCTGACATCAAACACGCTGGAAGGCAGCGCGGTATTGGTCTGGAGTGTGCCAGTAGGCGACATACCAGGCTGAAAATCTGCGAGCGTACCGCCTGCGTAATCATTGTTGCTGTCGGCGGCAAGGCCGGAGTAGCCGGTGTTGCTGGCAACGGAGAAGCCATACTGTTTGCCACCCTGGAGGGTAATGGGCGTATTAAGAACAAGCTGCATGTAATCGCCGCTGGCGGTGGATGTGCCGACAGCCACCGTGCCGGAAACGACCGCGATCAGCGAGTAATTGCTTCCACTGACGCTGCTTATATCCAGTGTGACAAGGGCATTATCCGCAAAACCGCCATGTTCGTCCTGATCCAGCACCGTGACGCTGTTAAGAGTATAGGCCTGGGCCGTACCGGTGGTGAACGTCTGGCCAGGAGGCGCGCCGTTGTTGGTATAATAGTTGATGGTATTTCCGGCGGGATTATTGTTATAAGCATTGCTAACGGTTCCGGTGGGGTTTAGATTTGATTGGTCGGCGGGGCCAACCACAACCGCCGCCGCGCTGCCGCCAAGGTTGTTGATGGTAAGGCCATTGTTATAAACGGGAGGGACAATTGTGGGGATACTTGTTGGATTTTCGACAAGCTGAACGTTGTTAAAAATGGCTTGTCCGCCGCTGCCAACGGCATTACCGAGGGTAATGCCCAAGGCCCCGGAAGCACCGGCGGGCGCGGTAACCAGTTCCGCCACCGTATTAGGTGCCTGCCGATAATTGCCGGCAATTCCGAAATAAGAGGCCCCGGAAATCGCGGTTCCCCCCGCGGTCAGCTGCAAGACCGGCGTGTCGCCGGAATAGCGGTTGTCAATGCCGGCTGTCAGGAGATAGGTTGCGCCGGGCGTAATGCTTGCGCCTAATGTCTGGCTGAAGATATCGGCACCGTTGGCCCAGGCGTAATCACCACCACTGCGCGGATTGGGCGCGGTTGTTGTGGCACCAAAATTCTGTTCGCCACCTGTGCCGGTCCAGCCCGGAACGTAGCCGGAGGTGCTTGATGAACCATCGCTGAAAGTCAGGGCTCCGCTGAACGTGGTGGTGCCCCAGCCATTTGTCCAGATCCCGCCGGCAAGGTCACCCGTAACGGCAACTGAGGGATTAGAGAGGCTTGCTTGGTAATTTGCCTGACTCTGGTAAACCATATTAAATCCGGAGTTTACCACCGGAATCACGGTTTGCGACGCTGAAGTCACCGCCGCGCCAGTGGCGCTGACGGCCGCGGCACAAAGGATACCGGCAAATGCTTTATTTGTACGTATACGCATAGATAAATCTCCTCCCGAGCGATGCCCGGATAACAGAACATGAAGCCCGCAGCCGACACTCTCGGCTGCTGAATTTAGGCCGATCATTGCAACACAGTTTATAAACATCACTTACCAGAGCGCCATCTGAATATATGGTTCGCCATGGGTCGCCAAATTGGTTCTTAAATGCAGGTCAGCATTGAAAAAAAGATCTTTTCCAAGAATCCTGCGTCCAATGGATTCACTTTAACGCCATGGCGACCAGTCGGCAATATTGTTTTTCCACAAAATCAGTCGAATTTTCCACAGCGTGCGGAAAGCCTGTTAAAATACGGAAAAAGCAGTGGTTTTGCCCAGGAATTGATCGGTCATACGGAATGTCGCGCGTGAGCCTGCATAGACTTTCGATAGGTCAGGGGCGTCATTTTTTTGTAGCGGCGAAACGATTCGCTGAAAAGCTGTGCGGAGTTGAAGCCCACCCGTCGCCCAATCTCACCAACGGTCAATTCACCGGACGCGAGCATTTCGCACGCCCGCAACAGCCGTTGCCGCCGGACCTCCTCCGCCGGCCGCCGCCCCAGCATGCGCTTAAAACGTGTTTCCAGCGTGGTGCGGGAAACGCCGATTGCGGATATCAATATTTTAATATTCATTCCCTCATGAAGATGATCGCGGATATAAATAATGGCTCGGCGGACAAGCGCGTCGTCAACGGCGACCATATCCGTCGATTGTCGTGATGCCACAGACAACGGCGGGATCAGGACCGTTCGCGGTGCCGCGCGACCGGCGACTTTTCCGGACGGTTTATCGGCAAGAAGCTGCTGCATCGCCTGGTGGCCAATCCGGTGGCAGTTCAGTTGGATACTGGAAATATGCGGCTCACGAAGGCAGGTGAGCATCTCATCGTCATCCACGCCCAGCACTGCGGCCTGTTCCGGAATTTGAACCTTCGCATGAAGGCATGCCTCAACCACCATGACGGCGCAGCAATCATTGGCACAAAAGATTGCGACCGGCGCATCGCTGCGGCCGACCGTGCCGCCGACGATCTTTTCGGCGACGGCGGCAAGATTCCAGGCGGCGCCGTCGGCTATCAAGTGGACCGCTGTATGCTTGCCGCGACGGGCCAAGGCGTTTCGATAACCCTCCAGACGCAGATTGGACCAGTAAAATTCCTTATACCCAAAGAATAGATAGTGGCGGAATCCACGTTCTACGAAATATTCCGCGGCAAGCCGCCCGACCGCCACATCATCGGAAACAACTCGCGGCAGCAGCGGCGGATGTACCTCTCCGGACGTGTCTACCGTCCGGATTGAGCCGGCGGCAAACAGGGCTGGCAACCGCAGGGACGGTTCGCATGCACCCAGCAGTACACGGTCAAATTTCGGATGCTGGGATTCCAGCACTGACTGTGCCTGAAAGTGGTCACAATGATAGAGCCTGGCATTGCGAAATTCTTCGACGGCCGCAATGGCACCGCGAAGAATTCCGCGATTGTACGCGTGAGCGAAATTCGCAACGATAGCCACGCACAGTTCGCTGCCGACCGATCGGATTCTTTTTGCCATAACTATTCAATATCCCGTGTCGAGCATTATATTTTCAGCGTCGAAAGTTTAGACTACGCTGCGAATGCGATTCAGGCAACGGTGAAAATCCACTGGCGAAGTTACACTCGATGGACCAAATGTTTTCATCCGGGCATGAAGGAACAATCGGTAATTTCGTCTGGCGGGCCGGGTTCAGTCAATGCAAGAGGTTTGCCGCCCAGAACCCGGCCCCAACCACCTGGTCGTGGCCGATCAGCGGAGCAATTGTGGAATAGGCCCCAGCAATTCTACCAACGTAAAAGCGGTTCGCTTGGGCGAATGGGTGATATTCGGATTATAA